>JAISSL010000279.1 GCA_031273145.1 Zoogloeaceae bacterium
GCTCCGACATGTTCAACTACAGTACTTCGGCCACCGTGTACGACCAGTCCGGCACGCCGCACATGCTGACCAATTATTTTGTCCGCAATGGCGCAACGGGGGAAGATGAGCGCACCTGGCGCGTCTACACGGCCATTGACGGGGATTACATGGCTGCGGTTGCGAATCCTGCCTATTCTGCTGGCCCCCCGCCGGTTGGTGATGAGTATATTCCCAGGTACTACGAGTTGGTTTTCAACTACAACGGGACGCTGGATCGCATTCAGGATCCCTTCGCTCAGTCGCCAAATCTTCCAACGGATCCCATTGGCACCTGGTATGGGCTTGATCTGCATACGACGATCAAACGTTCTCCGGTTTACGTTGATGATCCTGCTGCCCCACCCGGCACACCCCCATATCTGCTTGAAGGTCCTGTGATGGTTGATTTGATGCGAGAGACTCCCTCCTTTCCCTTGTATTGGGACGATGACAACGACCCCACCACAGTCGACCGGACTGCCCTCCCGTTCACGACGACATTGAACAAACCCTGGTTTCGGGAAACCACGGCCACAAGCACAGGTAGCCCGACCATGGCCGCGTTCCGCATGGACTTGAGCACGAGCACCCAGTTCGGGATTCCGTTCGACGTGATGTCCACCCGGCAGGATGGCTATCTTCCCGGCAACCTCTCCAGCATCTCGATCTCGCAAACCGGGCATCTCGTGGCGGGCTACAGCAACGGGCAAACCAAGGTATTGGGACAGGTGTTGCTGGCGGAATTCGACAATCCGCATGGCCTGCAAAGCGCGGGCGACAACCTCTGGATCGAAACCTGGGATTCCGGCCAGCCGACCATCGGCAATCCGGGCGGCGGCACGCGCGGCATCATCATCGGGCAGTCGGTGGAAGAATCCAACGTCGACATGACGCAGGAACTGGTCAACATGATTATCTACCAGCGCAACTACCAGGCAAACGCCCAGACCATCCGAACCCAGGATCAAATCCTGCAAACCCTGGTGAATCTGCGGTAAGGCGCTTCTGTTCAATCATGACCTTTTTTGCCTTCGCCTATCTTCTCCCCCTATCCCTCTCCCGCAAACGGGAGAGGGTAGCCATTTTTTCCCCTCTCCCGCAAGCTGGGTCTTGCAGAAGGCAAAGGGGCGGCGCGTCTTGCTATCCGCAAGATTGCCGGGAGAAGGCGTCATGCAGAGACGTGTCAACCCCTTGCTGCATCCTCCCTTCGTCATTCCCTGCCATGCTCGCGCAGGCGAAAAAAAGGCGAGAATCCGGTTTCTTGCTGGATTCCCGCCTACGCGGGAATGACGAGGTGGCAAATCACAAGGGCGCGCGAATCCCTTCCCTTTCTGGACGCAACAAAATATTGACATTGCCATCTTGCAGACGGGTCTTGCAGACCGCAATTTGCGGACGGCGCTTTCTGATTGGACGGGGCAGGACGCAGATTGTGTTTCCCACGCGCTATTTCAGACGGCAAGGCTGTTGCGCGGTGGATGGCGCGGTGCTGAATCTCTCCGTCTGGGCGGCAACCCGCTACCCGGTCTTGCAGATGGCAGTTGTAAAAGACCATTGCCGTCCGCAAACCTGTGGCGGGACGCAGATGGCATCCCCAACCAGATATTTCAGATGGCAGGGATATTTTGTGGACGGCAATGAATTGCATCTGTCCGCAGAGGCGGTTAACGCCGTCTGCAAGACCCGGCAGGCATTTCAGATGGCAAGGATATTCAGCGGGCGGCGCTGTGTTGAATTCGTCCGTAGAAGCAGGCGAGGAGAAAACGCATGGATCGCCTGATTTACACCGCGATGACCGGCGCCAGACATTCATTCCTGCAACAGGCAGGCGTGGCAAACAATCTCGCCAACGCCAATACCGTCGGCTTCAAGGCGCAGATGCACCGCTTCGAGGCGGTGCCGATTCTCACCGAAGCCATGCCGACCCGCGCCTTCGTCGTGGATGTTTCCATTCAGGACATTTTCGCGCCAGGCCCGATTCTCCGTACCGACAATCCGCTCGACGTGGCTCTGGACGGGCGCGGCTGGCTCGCGGTCCAGACTGCGGATGGCGAAGCCTACACCCGCGCCGGGGAGCTGGAAGTAAACTTGAACGGCGTCCTGCAAACCCGAACCGGCCACATTCTGGAAGGCGATGGCGGCCCCATCACCATCCCGCCCGACAACCACATCATGATCGGCAGCGACGGAACAGTCTCCGTCATTCCGGCTTTCGGCAATCCCAATGTGGTAAACGTCGTCGGACGCCTGAAACTGGTAAACCCGCCGGAGACCGACCTCGTGCGCGGCGACGACGGCCTCTTCCGTCTGAAGGAAGGCGGCATCTCCCCAATGGATGAGACCATCAAGGTATCCTCCGGCAATCTGGAAGGCAGCAACGTCAACCCCGCCGAAACCATGGTGCAGCTCATCGGCCTCGCCCGTCAGTTCGAGCTGCAAATCAAACTGATTCAGTCTGCCGACCAGAACGAACAGGCAGCCAACAAACTTCTCACCTTCAGCGCATAGCACAGGATACAAGGAGCCATCATGATTCGCTCACTCTGGATTGCCCGCACCGGCTTGAATGCCCAGCAAACCAATATTGACGTAATCGCCAATAACCTCTCCAACCTGAGCACCAACGGCTACAAAAAATCCCGCGCGGTGTTCGAGGATTTGCTCTACCAGATTATCCGCCAGCCCGGCGCGCAATCCACCCAGCAAACCCAGTTTTCCAACGGCCTGCAACTGGGAACCGGCGTTCAGCCGGTTTCCACCGCCCGCATCTTCACCCAGGGGCCTACCCAATTCACCGATAACCCTCTGGACATCGCCATAAACGGCGAAGGCTTCCTGCAAATCCTCATGCCGGACGGCACCACCGCCTACTCCCGCGCTGGCGCGCTGCAAAAGGACAATCAGGGCAACATCGTAACGCCGGACGGCTTCCCCTTGCAGCCCAACATCAACATTCCCGAAACCGCGCTCTCCGTCACTATCTCCTGGGATGGCATCGTCACCATCACCCAACCCGGCAGCATCAACGCGCCAACCCAGATCGGACAGATTCAGGTCGCAACCTTCATCAATCCCGGCGGGCTGCTTTCCATCGGCGCCAACATGTTTCTGGAATCGGGTTCCAGCGGCGCGCCAACCCCCAACACGCCGGGACAAAACGGCGCCGGCACCCTCCGGCAACGATACGTCGAAATGTCCAACGTGGATACGGCAGAAGAACTGGTCAGCATGATTCAGGCACAACGCGCCTACGAACTGAACGCCAAGGTCGTCACCACATCCGACCAGATGCTCGCCAGACTGGCGCAGATGTAAGGCATGAGCGCATCGGCGCGGTTGGCGCATCAAGCGGGCTTGGGCTGGATTCCTCTGGGTTGGGTTCCTGTCTGGCAGCGCAATTTCGGAGTCTGGAAAAAAATCGCCCTGCCTTCGATGCTCGGCAATCTGGCCGACCCGATGATTTACATGCTTGGCCTGGGCTACGGATTGGGCGCGCTCTTGCCGACGATGAACGGACAGCCCTATGTCGCGTTTCTCGCTTCCGGCATTCTGTGCGCTTCCACCATGAACGCCGCGACCTTCGAGACGCTCTACTCGGCCTTTACCCGGATGAAGGAACAACGCACCTGGGAAGCCATCCTGAATACGCCGCTTGGCCTTGCCGACGTGCTGACCGGCGAACTGGTCTGGGCAGCCAGCAAGGCGCTGCTTTCCGGCACGGCCATTCTGCTGGTGATAGGCGTGATGGGATTCGCGCATGGAACTTCCGCGCTCTTTATTTTGCCGGTCATTTTCCTGACGGGACTCGCTTTTGCCGCGTTGGGGCTGCTTTTTACCGCGCTCAGTCCGTCCTATGATTTTTTCATGTACTACTTTACCCTGTTCATTACGCCCATGACCCTGATCTCCGGGGTCTTTTTCCCGGTCGACCAGCTTCCCGTCTGGCTTAAACTGATCGGACAGATGCTCCCGCTGGCGCACAGCATCGCCCTGATTCGCCCGCTACTGGCCGGACAATGCCCGCCGCATCTGCTCTTTTCGCTCATCAGCCTGCTCGCAATAACCCTGACCGCCTGGATGATCGCGCTCATTCTCCTCAAACGCCGCCTGATGCGATAGAGCGGTTTCGATTCAGTCGAGTACACTTTTGCGCTTGTCTCCTTGCCATCTGCAAGACTTGTTGCGGGACAGAGGTTGCGTCCCCTACGAGTTGTTCAATGCGCGTCCACTGAATTTGTCCGTAGGGGCGGCAACCTGCCGCCCGTTCCTGATATAATTCAGCGCCTTGCCGGAATAGCTCAGTTGGTAGAGCAGCGCATTCGTAATGCGAAGGTCGTAGGTTCGACTCCTATTTCCGGCATTTTCCTGTTTTTGTGGAGATAGCAACCTCGCGCAAAGCGCCGGGAGAGTAAGCAGTAATGGCGAAAAAGCATGAACCCGGTTCCCTCATCCGTTCCTCGGCGGCGGAATACCTCACTTTCGTAGCCGCCAGTGGCCAGTCGGAAACCAGCGTAGAAATGCGCTATGAGGATGAAAATATCTGGCTGACCCAGAAGATGATGGCCACACTCTACGATGTGTCGGTGCCTGCCATCAACCAGCACTTGAAGCGCATCTTCGCCGATCATGAACTCGACGAAGCGGCAGTTATTAAGCACTACTTAACAACTGCGGCGGATGGCAAAAGTTACCGGGTCAAGCACTACAGCTTGCAGGCCATCATTGCCGTGGGCTTCAAGATAGAGAACGAACGCGCGGTGCAGTTTCGCAAGTGGGCTAATCAGATAGTCAAGGATTATACGATCCAAGGTTGGGTCATGGATGTAGACCGCCTCAAGTCTGGCGGCAGTGTGCTGACGAAAGAGTTTTTCGAGCGGCAACTGGAAAAAATCCGGGAAATCCGGCTCTCGGAACGCAAGTTCTACCAGAAGATTACCGATATTTACGCAACGGCGCTGGATTACGACCCATCCGCCGCCGCCACTCAACGTTTCTTTGCCGCCGTACAGAACAAGCTGCACTACGCCATTCACGGTCAGACGGCGGCGGAAGTGATTGTGGATCGCGCCGACCACAAGAAAGAAAACATGGGACTGACCAGTTGGGATGGCGCGCCCAAAGGAAAAATCCACAAGTACGACGTTTCCATCGCCAAGAATTACCTTTCAGAATTCGAGTTGGCGCAGATGCAGCGGATCGTGTCTGCCTATCTTGACATGGCGGAAGTTCAGGCCATGCGCCGCATTCCCATGACGATGGCGGATTGGGAGGAACGACTGGGCGGATTCCTGAAGCTCTGGAATCGGGAAATCTTGCAGGACGCAGGCAAGGTGACGGCAGAAATCGCCAGGGCGCACGCCGAAAGCGAGTTTGAAAAATATCGCATCGTGCAGGACAGGCTGTTCGAGAGCGATTTTGATCGCATGGTGAAGCAGCTTGAAGCGAGACGTTCCGCCAAGGCGTAATGCTGCTTCGGTACATTTCTTTTTGCTTACTGCGCTGAATGCAGTTCCCTGTAGTTGCCAAAATTTCAATCGTTGTGCTATGATTGCGTCCTGTGCTGGAATCGCTTGGTGGGTAGGATAGCGTATCCGTCATGCGAAGGCCGTAGGTTCAACTCTTGTTTTCGGCATTTTCTTTTCTCTTGGTCAGGCAGCACCCTGCTACCTGGAAGTCATGGGATGGTTATCCTGTGATGTTTTGCCTGAAGAGAAGTTTTGAAACTTGTAGCACCAGATAATTGCGAGGTTTTTATGTTGTCCGTCAAGTCAATGATTTTGAGCGAAGGGAAGCTGCCCGCGTATTTTGCGGTTGCACTTGTCGGTTTTATTTTGGCATTCCTGTTTTTCCCGACTCCAAAAGCAATCAACAATTATTATTACATTGCCATGTTTGCGCCAGCGTTTTTCGCGTTTTATGTATTGCGCGACAGACTGGAATTACGTCGTCCAGATGCCATTTTATGGGGGGGGGTCTTTCTTGTATGTGCCTTCTCTGGTACTCTTGATTTTATCAAACCTATCATTTACACTGCCATGTTTTTGCTGGTCGTTTCAAGAATGATTCCGAGAGATCTTTTCCGTACATCACTGGTAGCGCGTGGGTTTTTCTGGCTTATCGTTACCCATGTTTTTATTTCCATGATATTTTATGGATTGTCAGGCAATTATATTATTGGAGGCAGCTTGGCACACCTACTGGGTGGCGTAAACTGCATTGCTGCAAGCATTTATCTTTCAACCTGTCTGGCGCTTGCGTTTCCTTTCTGGGTTGAGGAGAAGCGTTGGATTGAAATGGGAGCGGGCTTTATTTTGAGCATTGTTTCCATCACTTATATTCTTCAAAGCCGTTCAGGTTTGGTTGCCATGTTGGCAGTAGTTATTTTGGCATTTGGCTATGCATGGAAAATACGAAAATTGAGACCCCATATGGCGGTATTGCTGCTGCTTATGGTTCTGTTGATGTATTTTATGATCGGGTTGACGCCTGAGTATATTGCTCGCGCGGATTCCGGGCGGTTTGTGATATGGAAAGGGTTGTGGACGGATTGGCAGCAATGCAGCTATTTGTTCGGCTGTGGTACTGATTTTCATCAGGGGAAGACTTTGTTGCTTTTTGAAAATACCACAACTCGTGGATTATCTTTTTATGCACACAATATTTATTTTGCGCTTGCATTTTATAGCGGATTGCTTGCGCTGTTTTTATTCCTTGGGCTATGTTTTTATTTGCTTCATAGCGCATGGAAAAATCATGATCCTTGGGGTGGATACCTGCTTGCCGCAATGATAGGGCTAAATTTTGATGGAGGGCATATTATCAGCAGTCCGCGTCCAGTTTGGATTGCAATATTGCTGCCCATGGCGATGATTGCACAATCTAAAAAAGTGTGCTCAAACACGATAAAACCATCTTGTAGCGCACAGGCCGAAGAGCCGCATCCGTAGCCGTTCGCCAAAATCAGGGGGCGGATTGTTTC
>JAISSL010000189.1 GCA_031273145.1 Zoogloeaceae bacterium
ACGAGCGACAGTCCCAAGCCCTGCCCTTCGCCCCGCGCCAGATTCCCGCGCGTAAAATGCTGGAATATCTCCCGTTTTTCAGCGTCGGGAATGCCCATGCCGCTATCCTCAACCCGGAATCCTCCGGCTTCCAGCGTAAGTCGAATCCAGCCGCTCTCTGTGTAGTAAATGGCATTGCGGAGCAGGTTGTCCATGACGACGCGCAGAAGCACCGCATGGTAACGTCCCGTATCTTCCCCTTCTTCGCGCAGCTCGAAGCGCAATTTCCTTGCGGCTGCCGCTTCCGCCCATTGCGCGCTTTCCGCTTTTGCGAGCGCACTCAAGGTGATTTCTTCCGCGTCCTCCTGAATTATCGCCTTGCCGAACTCCGCCCGCGCAAGTGCCAGGAACGTTTCGGTCAATTTTCGCATCTCCCCGGCTGCGCCCGCGATGCGCCTGATCTGTTCGCGTTCCTGCGCCGTCAAATCGGCAGTCAGCAACAGTTCGCACGAGGTCGAAATAATCATCAGCGGCGTCCGCAGTTCGTGGCTCACGTCGCTGGTGAAGAGGCGCTCCTTTTCAATGGCGAACCTGAGATGGGTAAGCACTTCATCGAAGGCAAGCGCCAGATGTCCCACTTCATCGTCTACGTAGTCCTTTGCCAACGGCGTCCCCGGCAGGGTCGCCGACAAACCGCGCACCTGCTTCGAGAGGCGAGTCACCGGCGAGATGACCTGCCGCGCAACCAGCTTTCCCAGGATGAACGCGCCCAAAACGGCGACCAGAAAACTCACGCCCAGAATCTTCCATAAAAGCTGTTCCTGTTGCTCGAAATCCTGCTGATCCCGCACAATCAGATAATACTCTCCGCTTTGTTCGTCCCGGCTGGCATAAACCCAGTAATCGCGCCCTGCATCCCCCATTTCGCTGAAGCCCGGTTTGGCATCCGCAAAGGCAGGCGGAACCTCATATTCAGGATTTCCCTGCATGAAAAACCGGGTATCTACATCCAGATGCGGTTCCTTGCCCTGCCGTAAATCTTCCGCAATGCGGACGACCATCCGCTCGAAAGAATTGCTGAGGATGGCTTTTTCGGAATAGTAAACCGCCCCGACGATCCCCAGCGAAAGCGCCCCGCCGATCACCAGGCTCATCAGGGTAAACGCCATCACGACCCGGCGCGCCAGAGTTGGACGTTTCATGTCGCGCCGCCTTGGGTGATGCCATCCACAAGCCGGAAGCCCGCGCCATGCACGGTACGCAGCAGAGGAACCGGAAACGGTCGGTCAATGATCTGGCGCAACTGGTGGATGTGGCTTCTGAGCACGTCGCCATCGGGCGGATCATCCTGCCATAAAAGTTCTTCGAGTTTTTCCCTTGAGACCACGGCGGGACTTTTCCGCATCAAGGCTTCCAGCAACTTGTAACCCACGGGGGTCAATTTGAGCAGATGCCCCGCGCGATAAACTTCCCGCGCATCCAAGTCGTAACGCAGATCGCCCACTTCCAGCACGCGCTTGACCGCGCTCTGGGAACGACGCAGCACCGCCTCAATCCGCGCCACCAATTCGGAGAGCGCAAACGGCTTGACGAGATAATCGTCCGCGCCTACGGTAAAGCCCTGCAAGCGGTCATCGAGCGTATCGCGCGCCGTCAGCATGATGATCGGCACCGTGCTTTTTCCGTCCTCGCGCAGGCGTCGGCAAATTTCATACCCATCAATGACCGGCAGCATGAGGTCGAGCACGATGAGATCGAAATGCTCAACTGCCGCCAGATGCAGGCCGGATAACCCATCCATCGCGCAATCCACGATGTAGCCCTTCATGCCGAGATATTCCATGATGTTGGTGAGAATGTCCCGATTGTCCTCAATGACCAGAATCCGCATGAGCCGCCCCTTTATCCAATTTTCCCTTTTTCGGCCTCATTGAGCGCGGCATTCAGTTCCGCCTCGCTCATCAAGGGTTCTTCTTCCTGAGCCGCCGAGGCTTTTCCCACCCAGCGCGCGCAGAATATCCCCGCCTCATACAACAGGCACATGGGAACGGCCAGCATGAACTGGGAAATGACATCGGGCGGGGTTACAATCGCCGCAATGATGAACGCGCCCACAATCGCGTAAGGCCGCGCTTCTTTCAACCAGGCAATATCCACCACCCCAGCCTTGACCAGCAACACGACCACCACCGGCACTTCAAAGGCGATGCCGAAGGCAAAAAAAGTGGTGAGGACGAAAGAGAGGTATTTGTCAATATCCGTCATCCAGGTCACGCCTTCCGGCATGATGGCGACCATGAAGCGAAACACCGCCGGGAACACCAGATAGTAGGCAAAGGCAATCCCCAGAAAAAACAACAGCACGCTTGCCACCAGCAAGGGCAGCGCAAAGCGTTTTTCGTGCCTGTACAGCCCCGGCGCGACGAACGCCCACACCTGATACAGCACGTAAGGCAGCGCAATCAGAAAGGCCGTCATCGTCGCAACTTTAAGCGGCACGAGAAAGCCCCCCACTACGTCGGTCGACACCATGCTGCCCGCGTACCCTTCGGGCAGGGCGCTCATGAGCGGCAGGGCAAGCAGCGCGTAAAGCTGCCGCGCCCAGGGCAGCAGACACAAGAGCACAATCAAAATCGCCAGCACCGCGCGAATAAGGCGCGTCCTGAGTTCGACCAGATGGGAGAAGAAAGTCTCTTCCGCCCCATCTGTGCTGGTGCCGTAGTCGTTTTGGGACGTGTTCATGCGGCGGGAACCTTGGGCGGTGGGTCGGATGCGGCGCTGGATTCGGTTTCAGGATTGGCAAGCGGGATGGTTTCAGCTTCCGCAAGCCGGGCGAGAATTTTCGCAGTTACCGGGTCTGGCTTGGCGGTTCCATCTTCCATAACAACACTTACGACAACCGCAGGAACTAATACAAAAGCAATACCAAAGACAAAGAAAATGGTCACGACGAAAGAGAGGTATTTGTCAATATCCGTCATCCAGGTCACGCCTTCCGGCATGATGGCGACCATGAAGCGAAACACCGCCGGAAACACCAGATAGTAGGCAAAGGCAATTCCCAGAAAAAACAACAGCACGCTCGCCACCAGCAAGGGCAGCGCAAAGCGTTTTTCGTGCCTGTACAGCCCCGGCGCGACGAAAGCCCACACCTGATACAGCACGTAGGGCAGCGCAATCAGAAAGGCCGTCATCGTCGCAACCTTGAGCGGCACGAGAAAGCCCCCCACCACGTCGGTCGACACCATGCTGCCCGCGTACCCTTCGGGCAGGGCGCTCATGAGCGGCAGGGCAAGCAGCGCGTAAAGCTGCCGCGCCCAGGGCAGCAGGCACAAGAGCACAATCAAAATCGCCAGCACCGCGCGAATAAGGCGCGTCCTGAGTTCGACCAGATGGGAGAAGAAGGTCTCTTCCGCCCCATCTGTGCTGATGCCGTAGTCGTTTTGGGACGTGTTCATGCGGCGGGAACCTTGGGCGGTGGGTCGGATGCGGCATCGGATTCGGTTTCATCAGGATTGGCAAGCGGGATGGTTGCGACTTCCGCAAGCGGGGCGCGAATTTCCCTGTCCGTCTCATCCAGCGCAGTGCGCGCCGTTTCCATTTCCAGACGTACCGAAGTCTCCAGAGCATTGGCGGAACGGACGACTTCTTCTTGCAGGCGTTTCAGTTCATCCAATTCAATCTCGCGGTTAATTTCCTGCCTGAAATCCTGCGCGTAGCGCCGTACCCGTCCCGCCATCAAGCCGACGACCCTTGCCACTCTGGGCAGGCGTTCCGGGCCGATGACGATCAGCGCCACCAGCGCAATCACCAGAAGCTCGGAAAAGCTGATGTCGAACATGATTCAACGATTCGTTGTTAGTCCGTCAGACCTGCTCTTTTTGCGCCGTTACGTCAATCGTCTCGCCGCCTGCCTGCCTGGCGTCGACCTGACGCGGCGCGCTGTCAACAGGGCTACCGGCAGAGGCTTCGCCTTCCTGCATCCCTTTTTTAAAACCCTTGACCGCGCTGCCCAAATCCTCGCCGATGTTGCGAAGTTTCTTCGTACCAAAGACCAGAACGACAATGACCAGAACGACAACCCAG
This sequence comes from Zoogloeaceae bacterium, assembly GCA_031273145.1. Taxonomy (GTDB): domain Bacteria; phylum Pseudomonadota; class Gammaproteobacteria; order Burkholderiales; family Rhodocyclaceae; genus Azovibrio. The sequence continues at coordinate 4,066 of JAISSL010000189.1, forward strand.
TGCCAAATGCTGAAACTACCCATGATGAAGGCTCCTATGCGAAAAGATGTTGTGTGGTGGGCTATTTTAATCCCGTTCGAGCATGGGGCCGACCGGTTTGGTATCGCCTAGAATGTGCAGATGCAGGTGCGCCACTTCCTGCCCGCCCACCTGCCCGGTGTTGATGATGGAACGAAAACCGTTGGGACTGCCATGTTCTTTTGCCAGACGGGGCGCCACGGAAAGCATCCTTCCTAACACCGGCTCGTCCTCCGCGCCGACCTCGGCAAGCGAAGCGATATGCCGCTTCGGAATCACCAGCAGATGCGTCGGGCGAAGCGGGTGGATGTCGTGAAACGCATACACCAGATCATCCTCAAATGCTTTCCTGGAAGGAATCTCGCCTTGGACAATCTTGCAGAAAATACAGTCGGTCATGGTTGTTGCTCCTTGAAAATAGGTTGCGCTACATCTTCGATAATACGCGCTGAATCAACACGTGGCATAGTCAAATTCCTCAATTTCCGCGAACAAATCCGCTGCGGCAGGGCGCAATTGTTGTCTTACCTTTTCGCAGTATTCTGGAACGATGTCAATTCCGATGGAACTTCTGCCCATGCGCCGGGAAACGAGCAGGGTCGTGCCCGATCCCATGAACGGATCAAGCACCACATCGCCTTCCTGTGTAAAGAGCTTGATGAACCATTCCGGCAGGCTTTCGGGAAAAGCGGCGCTGTGCGCCTTGTTGCCGCATTCCGTTGCCAGATGTAGCACATTGGTCGGATAGGCTTTGTCCCGGCTCAACCAGTTGGAAATGTTTTTGCCAAATCCGCTCCCCACCTTTGAAGTGTCGCGCATCTTGTCCGTTTCGGAAAGATTTTTCAGCCGGGTTTCCGCCCAATCCCCCATTGGAACCATGACTGCTTCCTGAACCATATGAAATTTTCGCTGCTTGTTGAATTGCAGCAACCGCTCCCACGCATCGCGGAAACGATTGGGCCACTTGCCGGGGTAGCAATTCCGCTTGTGCCAGATGAATTCTTCCGTCCACAGCCAGCCCTGTTGGCGCATTGCCAGAATCAGTTCCATGACGTAAGTGCTGCGCTCGCCGTTGATGACTTTCTCCTTGATGTTCAGGATGAACGTGCCTTCCGGCTTCAAGACGCGCAGCAACTGTTCCGAAATCGGGAGAAACCACGCCACGTACTCTTCAGCCCTGATGCCGCCGTAGGTGTCCTTTCTCTGGTCGGCGTAGGGCGGCGACGTGACGATCAGGTCGACCGAATTTTCGGGCAGCGTTCGCAGGACATCCAGACTATCCCCTTGATAAATATCGGTTTTTGGAAACATGGCGGTCATTCCGGTTTTTTCCGGGAAGCCTTTTCTTCGATGCCGGAGATGCCTTCCCGCCGTTCCAGTTCGCGCTTGATGTCGTCTATGGATAAGCCATGCCAGGTAAGCAGCATCAGAACGTGGAACATGAGATCGGAGGCTTCGTGGACAACCTCGTGCGCGTCATTATTCTTGCTTGCCAAAAGGAGTTCGGCGGCCTCTTCCCCGATTTTTTTCAGGATCGCATCCGGCCCTTTAGCGAACAGGCGGGCGGTATAGGAAGTCGCCGGATCAGCCTCTTTGCGCGTCGCAAAGGTCTCTCCAAGCCGCTCGAAAATATCTGGATTCATCGGTAAATCTCTTTCGGGTCTT
>JAISSL010000197.1 GCA_031273145.1 Zoogloeaceae bacterium
ACGCCCAAGATGGAACAGGCCGTGTCCATGCGCGGCGAGCTATTCCAGATGCGCCTTTACATGTTGCAGGCGAGAGGCATCCAGCAGGGCGACCGCAGCGGTCCCGGCAATGAAGCGCGCAACCACAGAAAGAATGCTCTGGCGAATATAGACAAGCTGGAGGAACTCTTCAAAACCCGGGTCTATCCTGAGGAAGCCGAAGCATTCAAGGCGATCAAGGAGAACATGAACAGCCTCATTCCCTATCAGGAACACATCATCAACCGCACTACGGAGGATGAGGCGGCAACCTTTACCGCAATGAGCGGAGCCTTCGGGAAAGTGATGGAAAGCACAAACAAGCTCGTGGAATTCGAGTTTGCGCGGATCGAAAAACGCACCGAGGACGTGATGAAAGCCGTGGAAAAGGTAAACCTGGTTCTCTTGATCGCGCTGGCAGTGGGGGCTTTGGTTGGGACACTGCTGGGATATTTCATCATGAAATCCATCACAAAGCCGGTAGACACGATGCTTCGCGTGGTCAAGGCGATAGCGGAGGGCGACCTTTCCCATACCCAGATAATCGAATCAAAGGATGAAGTCGGCATCCTGCAAGCGGAGCTTGAACAGATGCGCGTTAACTTCGTCAAGATGATCCGCGAAATTCGTAACAGCGCCGGACAACTCTCCGAATCGTCGACCGGACTCTCCGGCGCGGCAAGTCAGGTCAGCAAGGGTTCCGAATCGCAGTCCGAGGCGGCAGCGGCCATGGCCGCCGCGCTCGAAGAGATGACGACCAGCATTGACCAGATCTCCGCGCTCAGCGACGACGCCCGGAAATCTTCCGCCAACGCCGGAGATACCGCCAATTCCGGCGCTGAAACCATTCATTCGATGGTGGATGAAATCGGCCAGATGGCCGATGCCGTCGGCGAAGGCGCAATCAAGTCGCAGGAACTGGGCAAGGAATCCGAGCAGATTTCTTCCATCGTCCATGTCATCCGCGACGTAGCCGACCAGACGAACCTTCTGGCTTTGAATGCCGCCATTGAAGCGGCGCGCGCCGGAGAACAGGGACGCGGCTTTGCCGTCGTTGCCGACGAGGTGCGGAAACTCGCGGAAAAGACAACCGTCTCGGCACAGGAAATCGCGGGAATGGTGAGTTCCATCCAGTCCGGTTCCACCGCCGTGTCGGTGCAGATGGAGTCGACTTCCAGCCAGATGCAGCAAGGCGTCGACCTGGCGAAGAAAGCGGGCGATACCATCGGAGAAATCACGATCGGCGCGCAAAAGGTCGTGGGCATGATTGACGAGGTGTCCAACGCTTTAAAGGAACAGGCAGCGGCCAGCCACGACATTTCCGGCCGGGTTGAGCAGATCGTGCAGATGGTTGAGGAAAATTCCAGCGCCATCGCTTTGGTCTCCCAATCTGCCACTGAACTGAATGGTCTGGCAAAATCCCTGCACGCCAGCGTCGACCGCTTTCGGACAGCCTAGAGCGATTTTGATTCAGTCGAGTACACTTTTCGCGGGGGTACTTGTCATGTACAAAACTTGTGGCGGGACAGAGGTTACGTCCCCCACGAGTTGTTCAATGCGCGGTGTCGTTGAATTTGTCTGTAGGGGCGGCAATCTGCCGCCCGCAAGACCTGCAAAACGCAGGCAGACCGGGCGCGGTTATGGGGTTGGGTTGCGCAAAAACACGACATAGCCCCGAAAATAGGAATGGGATTCCAACACCAGATGCACATGCCATTCCCCGCCTGAACCGCTTATAATCGCCATTTTTCTTTTCTTTGCCGTCATGCTCGACATTCAACAGCTTCGCAATCAACTTGACCAGGTAACGGCGCGTCTTGCGACGCGCGGCAAGGCGCCGGATTTTTCCGGCTTTGTCACTCTGGAAAATGAGCGCAAATCCCTGCAAAGCCATACCCAGGAATTGCAAAACCGGAGAAACACCCTCTCCAAACAGATCGGCATCCTGAAAGGGAAGGGCGAAGACGCATCCGGCATTCTCTCCGAAGTCGCCCAAATCAAGACGGAACTGGAAGCGGCAGAAGCCAGACTTTCCGTCCTGCTGGAAGAAATGAACGCGCTTCTTTCCGCCATCCCCAACCTGCCGCACGAATCCGTCCCCGTGGGCGCGGATGAACACGGCAACGTGGAAATAAAACGCTGGGGGACGCCCAAAACCTTCGCTTTTCCGGTCAAAGATCATGTTGAGTTAGGCGAAGGCATGGGCAAACTGGATTTTGCCGCCGCCGCCAAAATCGCGGGCGCGCGTTTTACCGTCCTGAAAGGCGAACTGGCGCAACTGCAACGCGCCTTGATCCAGTTCATGCTGGATACGCACAGCCGGGAACACGGCTACACCGAGCTTTACGTCCCCTTCTTAGCCAACCGGGAGAGCCTCTTCGGAGTTGGGCAATTGCCCAAATTTGAGGCAGATTCGTTCAAGCTCGTCCGCGCCGAGGACGAAATTCCGTTTTATTTGATTTCGACGGCGGAAGTGCCGGTGACGAATCTCGTCCGGGATGAAATTCTCGCTGCTACCGACCTTCCCCTTAAATTCGTCTGCCATACACCCTGCTTTCGTTCCGAAGCGGGCGCGGCCGGACGCGATACCCGTGGCATGATTCGTCAGCACCAGTTTGAAAAGGTGGAACTGGTGCAAATCACCCGCCCGGAAGATTCCTGGGACGCGCATGAAGCCTTGACCCGGCACGCAGAAATCATTCTGGAAAAGCTGGAACTCCCCTATCGGCGCGTAGTTCTGTGTACTGGTGACATGGGCTTTTCTTCCGCCAAGACCTACGATCTGGAAGTCTGGCTCCCCGCGCAGAATATCTATCGGGAAATTTCCTCCTGTACCAATTTCGAGGCGTTTCAGGCGCGACGGATGCAGGCGCGGTTCAGGAACGAAAAGGGGAAAATCGAACTGGTGCACACCTTAAACGGTTCCGCCTTGGCAGTAGGCCGCACTCTGGTCGCCATTCTGGAAAACTACCAGCAGGAAAACGGCAGCATCGCCATCCCAACCGCGCTAAAGCCCTACATGGGGGCTATCGAAGTCTTGTAGACGCAGCCAGTGTTTGCAAGACCTGCCCGCAAGTTTTTCGGCGCGGGCGCGAGGATGGCTGCCTTCATGGCGGAAGGAAGGGGGAGACATGCGGCTATTTTGCCGTGATTGGGCAAAAAAATCCTGCTGACGGCTTGAAATCCTGCAAGGGTGTCCTTATTATTAGCACTCGTTGGGGAGGAGTGCTAATTCTTCCCCGGACATCATCCTTCATTTTTTTAGACCACAAGAGGAGTCTTTTCCATGAAAATCCGTCCTTTGCACGATCGCGTGATTGTCAAGCGCGTGGAAGCCGAGCGCACAACCGCGTCCGGCATCGTGATCCCCGATTCTGCCGGGGAAAAGCCCGATCAGGGCGAAGTGCTGGCCGTAGGCCCCGGTAAGCGTGACGATTCCGGCAAAATTCTCACCCCCGA
>JAISSL010000247.1 GCA_031273145.1 Zoogloeaceae bacterium
GTTACATGGTCAATAACGCGCATCGCAAACTGCATGGCGCGTTGCTGGATGCCGAGTTGCTGGCGGCGGTCTATATTGCCATGACGCGCGGGCAGGAAAGCCTGCTTGCGGAAGAAGCCGCAGCCAAACGCCACGAATCACACGCAGAGGTCAAACGCCGTCCTGCGCTAACGGACTCTCATACGCCGCTGGTGGTTTTGCGAGCCACCCCGGAAGAAGAGGCGGAACACCAGAAAATTCTAGCGGGCATCGCAAAAGAAACGGGCGGACAATGCCTGTGGTCTAAAACTTCCGCCTGAGAAGCGCAGGCAGTGTCAAGACTTTATGGCACTCGGAAAATGATGAAAACAGTAACCACTCCGTCATTCCCGCGTAGGCGGGAATCCAGACCTGTAACGGGACGCAGGTTGCGTCCCCTACAAGCATTTCTATGCGTAGAACCTCTTTTCAATGCGCGGTGCCTTTGAATCTGTCTGTAGGGGCGGCAACCTGCCGCCCGCAAAACTCCATTATTCCCGCGAAGGCGGGACTCCAGTATTTTTACGCCGACAGGGCACAAGTGGTATATCATCCCTTTCATGCGATAACCCTAGGCCACTATTCTTGCTGGATTCCCGCCTACGCGGGAATGACGATGTAGAGACGCAAAAGCACTGAATGCCCGCCGAGCCGGACAATCTGCGCGCCCCAAAAACCGGGTAGATTGGAACCTAGCGACGGGCAAAAATATTAAACTGGACAACTTGCCTCTAATTGCGGCAAACTTGCAGACATGATGAAGAAAAAAACCACTTCTGGAAAAACTTCCGCGCCCGTTCAGCGGCCTCGCCTGCTCGTGCTGCACGGACCCAACCTCAACCTGTTGGGTTCCCGCGAGCCGCAGCACTACGGGATGGCTACGCTCGAAGAAATCAACCGGGCGCTGGCGCGACGCGCGGAGGCGGCTGACGTGCATCTGGAATCCTTCCAGACCAACCACGAAGGCATCCTGATTGAGCGCATCCACATTGCCCAACAGGAAGGCGTGCGGTGCATCATCATCAATCCTGCGGCCTGGACGCATACCAGCATCGCGCTCAGGGACGCGCTGGCGGCAACAAAGATTCCCTTCGTCGAAGTGCATCTCTCCAACATCCACGCCCGCGAGGCGTTTCGCCAGCATTCCTGCTTTTCCGATCTGGCGCTTGGCGTCATCACGGGGCTGGGACAGCAAGGGTATCTGCTTGCCCTTGAATACCTGCTCAACCTGATTAATACTGACTGATCGGCGCATCTTGCCGTCCGATCGGGACATTCCAAGGAGAAACTCATGGACTTGCGTAAACTTAAAAAAATGATTGACCTGGTACAGGAATCGGGCATTTCCGAACTGGAAGTCACCGAAGGCGAGGAAAAGGTGCGGATTGCCAAATTCGCCTCGGCGGGCGCGGTCAATTACGCGCACCTGCCGGTCAGCGCGTCCGTCGCGTTGCCTTCCGCTCCAGGCGGCGCTCTTGCCGATGCTGCCGGGGAGAACGAAGAGAAAAAAATCGAGGGACACGAAGTCAAATCCCCGATGGTCGGGACGTTCTACCGTTCTCCCTCGCCCGGCGCGAATGCGTTTGTGGAAGTCGGCCAGGCTGTAAAGCAGGGGGATACCCTGTGCATCATCGAAGCCATGAAGCTCCTGAATGAAATCGAGGCGGATGCCTCCGGCGTCATCAAGGCGATTCTGGTAGAGAACGGGCAGCCGGTCGAATTCGGCGAAACCCTGTTCATCATCGGCTAACTTACGGCGAAAAGAGATGAAAATGTTTGAAAAAGTCCTTATCGCCAATCGTGGCGAAATTGCGCTTCGGATACAGCGCGCCTGTCGGGAAATGGGCATCAAGACTGTCGTCGTCCATTCTGAAGCCGACCGCGAGGCGAAATACGTCAAGCTCGCCGATGAATCCGTCTGCATCGGCCCTGCGCCTTCCGCGCAGAGTTATCTCAACATTCCGGCCATCATCTCGGCGGCGGAAGTCACCGACGCGCAGGCGATTCATCCTGGCTATGGCTTTCTTTCCGAAAACGCCGATTTTGCCGAACGGACGGAATCTTCCGGCTTTGTCTTTATCGGCCCCAGGGCGGAGACGATTCGCCTGATGGGCGACAAGGTTTCCGCCAAGGACGCGATGAAGGCGGCGGGCGTGCCTTGCGTTCCCGGTTCCGATGGGGCGCTTCCCGAAGATAACGAGGAAATCACGCGCATTGCGCGGGAAGTCGGCTATCCGGTCATCATCAAGGCGGCGGGCGGCGGCGGCGGGCGCGGAATGCGCGTCGTCCATACCGAAGCGGCGCTCCTGAACGCGGTGACCATGACCCGCGCGGAAGCGGGCGTTGCTTTTGGCAACCCAAGCGTGTACATGGAAAAGTATCTGGAAAATCCCCGCCATATTGAGATTCAGGTCCTCTCCGACCAGCATGGCAACGCGGTGTATCTGGGCGAGCGTGACTGTTCGATGCAGCGCCGCCACCAGAAAATCATCGAGGAAGCGCCCGCCCCGCTGATTTCCCCTCGCCTGATTGCGCGAATCGGCACGCGCTGCGCGGAGGCTTGTCGCAAGATCGGGTATCGGGGCGCGGGAACCTTTGAATTCCTCTACGAGAACGACGAGTTTTATTTCATTGAAATGAATACCCGCGTGCAGGTCGAGCATCCGGTAACGGAACTCATTACCGGCATTGACATCGTACAGGCGCAGATTTACGTGGCTGCCGGGGAAAAACTGACGCTTCGCCAACGCGATGTCCAGTTTCGCGGTCATGCGATCGAATGCCGCATAAACGCGGAAGACCCCTACACGTTCGCGCCTTTTCCCGGCAAGATCACGACCTATCATCCTCCGGGCGGGCCGGGTATCCGGGTGGATTCCCACATCTATCAAGGGTATACCGTGCCGCCGCATTACGATTCCATGGTTGCCAAGGTGATTGCCTATGGCGATACGCGGGAACAGGCGATTCGCCGGATGCGGGTTGCCCTTTCGGAAATGGGGGTGGAAGGCATCAAGACCAATATTCCGCTGCATCGGGAATTGATGCTGGATGCCCTGTTCGTCAAGGGGGGAACCAGCATTCACTATCTTGAGAAGAAGCTCGCGGATAGGAGTGAGGTCAAAAAGCAGGCGCATGGCGTGGATTAACGCTTCTTTTGTGGCCGGGGCGTCGCTTGCCGAAGTCTGGTGCGATGCCCTGCTTATGGCAGGCGCTATTTCCGCCAGCGTTGAAGATGCCGATGCGGGAACCCCGGCTGAGACGCCGCAGTTTGGCGAGCCGGGGATGGAAAATACGCCGCTCTGGCAAAATGCGCGGATTAGCGCCTTGTTTCCAGAAGATAGCGACATTTTGCCGTGTTTTGCCGCTATTTCCGCCCAGCTTCATTGTCCTTCTCCGCAACCCTTGCTGACCCGGATAGAAGAAGAAAACTGGGTGCGATTGACGCAAGCGCAATTCGAGCCGATTCGCGTTTCCAGCCGGTTGTGGATTGTTCCTTCGTGGCATGAAGCGCCCGACCCGGCGGCGCTCAACATCGTGCTTGACCCCGGTATGGCCTTTGGCACTGGCTCGCATCCGACGACCCAACTCTGCCTGGAATGGCTGGAACGGGAAGTTCGCCCCGGCATGAGCCTCTTGGATTACGGCTGCGGTTCCGGCATTCTTGCCATTGTGGCGGCCAAACTGGGAGCCATGCCGGTTCATGGGCTGGACATTGACCCGCAGGCCGTTTTTGCGGCGCGTGTAAACGCTCAAAAGAATGCGGTTGACATCCAGGTGACGGAAACATCAGAATCGCTTTTGCCGCGCTACGATTTGGTGGTTGCCAACATTCTGGCGAATCCCTTGCGTCTCTTGGCGCCTGCTATTTCCGCCCGCCTTCGTCCCGGCGGGAGACTGGCGCTTTCCGGCCTCTTGCCTGAACAGGCAGAGACAATCGCCGAATTTTATAGCGCATGGATTTTGTTTGACCAAAGCAATGAACGGGAAGGCTGGGTTTGCCTCTCCGGGCAAAAACGGGACAACACACCATAAGGAAATGACCATGAGCACCTTCAGCACTTTCGACAACGAGTATTTTTTCATCAGAAGCCCGGCAGATGGGTGTATTCCTGAACTGTCGCCGGATGAAGACACGGTTCTTAAGCCTTATCATACCAAGGCGCTTCCTTCTGGGCAGACCCCCTTGATATTTCACAATGGCAATTTGGAAATGTACCCGAAAGCAAGACTGAAACCCGTAGACCCGCCCCCGGATGTTTTATTTGACGGTAGCGATTTGGTGGTTCGCGGGTACATCGCCAAGAATCTGGAGGACATGGAGATTCCCAATCTGGCGATCCAGTCGACCATTTATATCGACCATAAAAAGAAAAGGCATGAGGACTACAGGTTTCTCACCTTTACGAAACGATTCGATTGTTGGGACAGAAAGCGATCAATATATGATCCTGATACATCTGGTCTGGATATGGGTGATAACGTTTATGCTCTTGTATTGAATGAAGAGCTACTTCAAAAAACCCCCTTGCGCGAACGCCTGCTGTTCAAAATAGGGGGAGCAACACTTTCGCCCGTATTGGCGCATCAATCCATTGTCAGCCTTTTCAGCGTGGAAGGCGTGGATGTTATTTCGGTCGCTGATGAAGCAAAAACAAGCAGTCAATGGAATGAGGCAGAGTCATAACCTGCGCGCCGCTAACCACAAGACTTTCAGGTTCGTTTGCCCTCGTCCTTTTTCAGCCGCCGCAACAGCAGGCGGGAAAAAACCAGAACCACGAAGGTAATCAGGAACAGCACCAGCCCCAGATAAATCAGCGATGCCTGGTGCAGCCCCGGCGCAGCCTCGGCAAATTCGTTGGCAAGCGCCGAGGTAATGCTGTTGGCAGGCTCGAAGAGCGAAATCGAACTCAACTGGTTCATGTTGCCGATGACGAACGTCACCGCCATCGTCTCGCCCAACGCCCGCCCCAGTCCCAGCATGATGCCGCCCAACACGCCCGTTTTGGTATAGGGCAGCACAATCTGCCAGACCACTTCCCAGGTTGTCGCGCCCAGCCCGTAAGCCGATTCTTTCAGGAGCGGCGGCGTCACCTCGAACACGTCGCGCATGACCGAAGCAATAAAGGGAATAATCATGATGGAAAGAATGATGCCCGCAGACAGAATCCCAATCCCGACCGGCGGCCCGGTTACGAGCGAGCTGAAAAACGGAACCCCGTGCAAGAGGGATTGCAACGGCTTTTGCACATGGTTCGCAAGCACCGGCCCGAACACCATCAAGCCCCACATGCCATAAACGATGGAGGGCACCGCCGCCAGCAATTCAACCGCCGTCCCCAGCGGGCGTTTCAGCCAGACCGGGGAGAGTTCCGTCAGAAAAAGCGCAATGCCGAAACTCACCGGAACCGCAATAATCAGCGCAATGGCAGAAGTAATCAGGGTGCCGTAAATCATGACGACCCCGCCGAAATCTTCCTGCACGGGGTCCCAGGCATTGCGCGTCAAAAAACCCGCCCCGTACTGGCTAATCGCAGGCCACGCGCCAATGAAAAGCGAAACGATGATGCCCAGCAACAAGGCCAAGGTCAGGAATGCGGCGCCCCGCGCCAGCCACAGGAAAATCCGGTCTGCCAGCGCATCGGAAATAAATCCCCGCGCGGAACCGCCAGAACCAACGGGGCTGGGCGCGTTGGCAAGCGCGCCAGCCCCGAAACCGGACATGGATGAAACGTCAATCATGCAGGAAAGCACAACGCTGTTTTGGAAAAGGACGCTATTTTCTGACAGGCTTGCCGGATGTGTCCACAACTGTCTGCCAAAGGCGTAGCACAATGTCTTTCACGCTTTGCGGCATCGGCACATAGTCCAGTTTTTCCGCCTGCGTGTCCCCGTTTTTGTAAGCCCACTCGAAAAAATCGAGCGCCGCCGCAGCCTGCGCGGGCTTATCCTGCGCCTTGTGCATCATGATGAAAGTCGCGGAAGTAATCGGCCAGGAATTATCCCCCGGCTGATCGGTCAAAATCTGGTGAAAACTCTTCGCCCAGTCCGCGCCAGCGGCAGCCGCCTTGAAAGTATCATTGGAAGGCTGGACGAATTTGCCCGCGCGATTCTGTATCTGCGTGTGCGAGAGCTTGTTGCTCTTGGCGTAGGCATACTCGACATAGCCGATTGCGCCGGAAAGCTGTTTTACATACTGCGCCACGCCTTCATTGCCCTTGCCGCCCAGACCGATTGGCCAGTTGACCGCAGTGCCTTCCCCGACCTTTTCTTTCCAGTCAGGGCTTACCTTTGAAAGATAATTCGTGAAGCCAAAAGTCGTCCCCGAACCGTCCGCGCGACGGACGACGGCAACCGCCAAATCCGGCAATTTCAGGCCGGGATTGAGCGCCGCAATGGCCGCGTCGTTCCAGTTCGTAATCTTGCCCAAAAAGATGTCGCTCAAAAGCTGGCCGGACAGCTTCAACTGTCCCGGCGCGATTCCCTTGAGATTGACAATCGGCACGATGCCGCCGATGACCGTCGGGAACTGAATCAAGCCCTTTTCCTGCAAGGCCGCGTCGGTAAGCGGCGCGTCGGAAGCGCCGAAATCCACGGTCTTGACCTCTATTTGTTTCATCCCCGCGCTGGAACCAACCGACTGGTAATTGATCCGGTTGCTGGTCGCCTGATTGTAATCCGCAGCCCAGCGGGTATAGAGCGGCGCGGGGAAACTCGCGCCAGCGCCGGTAATGTCGGCAGCGCCTGCGGGCATAACCCACGCCATGAATAGCGCAGCAGCCCCGACCAGCCATTTTTTACCGATGGTTTTTTCGTTCAATTGCATGACAGCCTCCTGTGTAAAAGTACAACGCATTCTAGGGAGACTTTGTGACACATAAATGACAGGCTGCGCCTGGGCAATTGTTTTGCAGATGGCGGGGGTTCAGCCCCCTTTTAAAAGACATGTCAATATTTTGGCGCAATCCTGACCGCGACAAAATATTGCCACCGCTTTTGCGCGCGCGGTGGCGGTCGGATGGCGCAGCGCGGCAAAGCAGACGCGGTTTAGCAGGATTCCTTAGTTCGCCCCGGCTGGTGCGGCTGCCTTCGGTTCTGCTGGAATGAACACAAAATCACCCTTGGATTCGCCAAAACTC
>JAISSL010000262.1 GCA_031273145.1 Zoogloeaceae bacterium
GCCGGCGCAGGCGCGGCATGTCTTTCTTGCCGGGAATGGTCTGCCGGAACGCTGGCAGGGGCGCGAGCGGTTTGTCATTCTGGAGACCGGCTTTGGCCTGGGACTTAATTTTTTGACGACCTGGGCGGCCTGGCAGGAAGCGGGGCGTCCCTGTCGTCTGCATTTCGTCTCCGTCGAGGCGCATCCCTTTACGCGCAAGGATTTGGCGGCGGCGCAGGCGCGTTGGCCTGAATTCGCGCCGCTTGCCGCCGAGTTGCAGGCGAACTGGCCTGTGCTGGTTCCCGGCATTCACCGGATTAACCTTGTGGGCGGCGAACTGGTTTTGACGTTGGTGTTGGGCGATGCGCGGCAGACCTTGCGCCGTCTGATGTTGACAGCGGACGCGATATATCTGGACGGATTTTCGCCCGACAAGAACCCGGAACTCTGGACGCCGGAAATCTGCCATGCCATTGCCCGCCTTGCTGCGCCGGGCGCAACGCTGGCTACCTGGTCGGTCAATGGCGCGGTGCGGCAGGCACTCACTGCCCATGAATTCGCGCTGGAGAAAAGAGCGGGCTTTGCGGGCAAGCGGCACATGCTGGCGGGGCGTTACCAATCGAGAAAACCCGTCCGGTATCCGGTAGTTGCGCCGCAAGACCGGGAGGCGATTGTCCTGGGCGCGGGCATTGCGGGCAGTTCCATTGCCTTGGCGCTTGCCATGCGGGGGTGGCATGTTACGGTGCTGGAACGCCATCCCGAAGCGGGAATGGGCGCTTCCGGCAACCTTGCGGGGGTCATGCGCCCGCTCCCTTCGGCGGACGACAATTTTCTGGCGCGTTTGACCCGTGCCGGTTTTCTTGCGGCGCTGAGCCATTTGCAAGCGGCATCCGCCGCCGGATTGCCGGTTCGCTACGGCACCCCCGGCGCGTTTCATCTGGCGCGGGATGCGGCACACGAGACGATTCAGGCGCAGATTACCCGGCAGCAGTTGCCGCCGGAATTCGTCCAGTTTCTCAACCAGCAGGAAGCAAGCGAATTATTGGGCTGGCCGATGCCCTTGGGCGGCTGGTTTTTCCCAAAAGGCGGCTGGGTGCAACCCTTTTCCGTATGTCGCGCCAATCTGCTGGCCTGCCCGGAGCGTATCCGCCTGATGGCATCCACACCAGTTGCCGGATTTGACCGGGCGCGCGATAACTGGCAGTTGTTTGACGCGGACGGAAAACTGCTGGCAACCGCCCCGCACTTGATTGTGGCGGGCGGTGTGGAAAGTACCCGCTTTCCGCATCTGGCATGGTTGCCGCAGAGGAGCGCGCGCGGCCAGGTTACCTGGCTATCGTCCTCCCAACTTCCCGCATTGAAGCCGTTGGTATGCGGACGCGGTTATCTGACGCCGGAAGTGGACGGAATTCGCGTTGCGGGCGCAAGTTTTCAACTGGATGACGAGGACGCAACCCTGCGTCCCGACGACCATGCGGAAAATCTTGCCAAACTTGAAGCCCTGTTGCCAGGTTTTGCGGCGGGGTTGCCGAAGAGCGCAGCATTGCCGGGGCGGGTTGGTTTTCGTCCCATGTCGCCGGATCGCCTGCCCATTGTGGGCGCGGTTTTGTTGCCGGATTCCCCAAATGCGCGGCATCCGGCAGTCTATCCGGGGCTTTGGTGTCTGCAAGGCTACGGTTCGCGCGGGATTGTCTGGTCGGCGTTGATGGCGGATTATCTAGCCAGCCTGATAACCGGCGAACCCCTGCCGCTGGAATACGACCTCATCCGCGCCATTTCGCCCTTGCGGCTGATTCGTTCGTCCATAAAACATAATACCCTTGCATAAGAAGCCGGAGTAGCGCACAATGCGCGGATTCATATCCGGGCGTACATCCTTCTGATGAACACGGAAAACCAGCTTTCTTTGCCGGAGGTCTGAAATGGTCAATGTGATACTGTCGAATGTTGATTTGGGCGCGCCGATGAGCGTGGCGGAACTGAAATCCCATCTGGATCAGATGGCTGAGGTCGGCTGTTCTGCGGAAGAGCTGGATGAGACGTTCAAGAAATGGGATGAGGAGTGGGATGCCTTGTTCTCGAAGTGGCGGGAGGCGCTGCGGGAACAGATCAGGACCCACATCTCCGAACTGCCGCTTCGCAAGGAAAAGCGCCTGATGCGAAAGAAACTGGAAGCCGATCTGGAGGCGGATTTGCGGGTTCATCTGGTCGTTCTGGGGCGGATGCGGCAAAAGGCCGAAGAACACCGGACGGTGGATACGGACGTGGCGCAGCAATGGCTGGAAGTGGTGGAAAGGCTGCAAACCGAAACGGAATCCACGCTGCGCGCGCTTCAGGACGCAGATGCGCCGTAATGGCGGTTGATTTTTCAGCTTGCGGCGCATGGCCATGTCGACGACCTCTCCGGGTTGCCGGAAGTTGACGGTGGAATGAAAAGGAGCACATGATGAACAGGCGACATTTTACGAAATTGCTGGCGATGTTATCGAGCATCCCGCTTTTGGGCGGCTGTCTGTCCGGGATGCGAAGCAAACCGCAGACCGAGTGGGAATTGAAAAGGTATCTTTACCTCGTTAAGGTTCCCGGAAGCAAGATAACGAAATACCCGAAAAATACGCATGTGCTAGGCCGTACTCATGCTGGTCAATTGCTTTTCAAGACAACCCTTGGTAGGGGGGGGCTTCTTATGATAGGACTATCTAGAAAAACGTTTCCACGGTGGGTGCGGGTGACGTACAGTGGACCTTTTGACAATACAGACAAGTTAATATCAGATTTTCGTGGAAGATGGTCTTCCGTGTGGGATCCTGGCGATGAATATTTTGGCGAAGTTTTTGCCGAGTATCATGTTGAGGTTCTGAGCCGGATACCGGAAGAGGTGTTTGAGTTTGTGTCTGGGGAGACCAAGAAAGAGTTCCGCAGACTCGTCATCAATTTTTACATTGATGATGAGGGCGTGTTGTTCGGTTGGCATGTGTATGTGGATCCTCGCATTGGTCCTCGCAAAGGTCTCACATATGATACCATGCATGGAGGCGAGTTGTATGAGAAATACCCTCCTGCAAGACACCGCCTGCGTTCAGATTGAACACATGTCCCGCAATTTTCGCCATGTCTGGGGACGAGTTGGATGAGAAAAGACAGCCTTTAAAACCACGCAATTGAGCGTCGGCACAGCATCTTGAATCCCCCCGGACTGAAGGGCAATGAATGTCAATCCCTTGCTGCATTCTCTTCCCGCCATAGCGCATGGGCATGGGCAGAGTACGACGCGCGGCACTCCGATTTGCCGGGGCGGGGCAGCTTCGGGTAGAATAGCGCGATTCGTACCCGGATCGCGTGTTGAGCGCCCACCCTCCACGGCACATGTAAGTTAGACCCGCGTTGAAGTTTTCCAGACTTGATGACGGTTTTGCCCTGGGTTAGAGGTGGCTTGTGTCGCCAGTCCCCTTGGGCTTTTGCCCTGCGCGCGTCTCTTTTTAGGAGTTTTACCCGTGTCGCTCTTACCCAATTTTTCCCCGGCGCTGTTAGCCTTGGCCGACGGTTCCGTCTTCAGGGGGGTTGCCATCGGCGCGCAGGGCATTGCCTGCGGCGAAGTGGTCTTCAATACCGCCATGACCGGCTATCAGGAAATCCTGACCGACCCTTCCTACGCGCGGCAAATCGTCACGCTCACCTACCCGCACATCGGCAACACCGGCTGCAACGAAGAAGATTTCGAGTCCTCGGCCAACCATGCGGCGGGACTTATCCTGCGCGACTTGCCGCCGCGCATGTCCAGTTGGCGCTCCGAACTCACCCTGCCGGATTACCTGAAAAAGCATGGCATCGTCGCCATTGCCGGATTCGATACCCGCAAATTAACGCGACATCTGCGCGATAAGGGCGCGCAGGCTGGCTGCATCCTCGCGGGCGAAAGGGACGAAGGCAAGGCGCTTGCCATGGCGCACGCCTTTCCGGGATTAACGGGCATTGACCTTGCCAAGATCGTTACCGTCAAGGAACCCTATGAATGGAATGCCGGGCAATGGGCGCTTGGCGAAGGGTACACGGAAGCGCCCGCCCCGCGTTTTCACGTCGTCGCCTACGATTTCGGCATCAAGCGCAACATCCTGCGGATGCTTGCCGCCCGTGGCTGCCGCCTGACCGTCGTTCCCGCGCAAACGCAGGCATCCGAAGTGCTGGCGCTCAAACCGGATGGCGTGTTTCTCTCCAACGGCCCCGGCGACCCGGAACCCTGCAAATACGCGATTGAGGCCATCCGCGCCTTCATGGCGCGGGGCGTTCCCCTGTTCGGCATCTGTCTGGGACATCAATTGCTGGCGCTTGCCGCCGGCGCGAAAACCGTGAAAATGAAATTCGGCCACCACGGCGCGAACCATCCGGTCAAAGACCTTGAGACCGGGCAAGTGCTGATTACCAGTCAGAACCACGGCTTTGCGGTCGACGCGGCTAGTCTCCCCGCGAACGTACATGCAACCCACGTCTCCCTGTTCGATGGCACCTTGCAGGGCATTGCCTGCTCCGACGTGCCTGCCTTTTCCTTTCAGGGACACCCGGAAGCCAGCCCCGGCCCGCATGACGTGGCCTCCCTGTTCGACCGTTTTCTGGACATCATGACCAGAGGAACCGCCGCGTTTCAGCCGGACTGAATTTTGCCGCACAACCCAAAGCGTACAACCACCAAAAGCCTATTTCAAGCCAGAGAATTACCATGCCCAAGCGTACAGACCTCAAAAGCATCCTGATTATCGGCGCCGGCCCCATTGTTATCGGGCAGGCGTGCGAGTTTGATTATTCCGGCGCGCAAGCCTGCAAGGCGCTGCGCGAAGAAGGGTATCGGGTGATACTCCTGAACTCGAACCCCGCCACCATCATGACCGACCCGGAAATGGCGGACGTTACCTACATCGAGCCGATTACCTGGCAGGTGCTGGCGCACATCATCAAGAAGGAACGCCCGGACGCGATTCTCCCGACCATGGGCGGACAAACCGCGCTCAATGCCGCCCTCGATCTGGATCGGGAAGGCGTGCTGGATAAATACGGCGTGGAACTGATCGGCGCTTCCCGCGACGCCATTGACAAGGCCGAGGATCGGCTGAAATTCAAGGAGGCCATGGAAAAAATCGGCCTTGCTTCTGCCCGTTCCGATGTCGCCTATTCGATGGAAGAAGCCTTGCGGGTGCAGGCGGAAATCGGCTTTCCGGTCATCATTCGTCCTTCTTTCACTCTGGGCGGCACGGGCGGCGGCATCGCCTACAACATGGAAGAGTTTGAAACCATCTGCAAGCGCGGCCTGGAAGCCTCGCCCACGCGCGAACTGCTGATTGAGGAATCCGTCATCGGCTGGAAAGAATTTGAGATGGAAGTCATCCGCGACAAGGCGGATAACTGCATCATCGTCTGTTCCATCGAAAACGTAGACCCGATGGGCGTCCATACCGGGGATTCCATTACCGTCGCCCCGGCGCAAACCCTGACCGACAAGGAATATCAGGTGATGCGGAATGCCTCTATCGCCATCCTGCGGGAAATCGGGGTGGATACGGGCGGCTCCAACGTCCAGTTTGCCGTCAGCCCGAAGGGCGGGCGGATACTCGTAATCGAGATGAATCCCCGCGTCTCCCGCTCGTCGGCGCTGGCTTCCAAGGCGACCGGCTTTCCTATTGCCAAGGTGGCCGCCAAGCTGGCGGTCGGGTATACCCTGGATGAACTGAAGAACGAAATTACCGGCGCCAGAACGCCCGCCTCGTTTGAGCCGACCCTTGATTACGTCGTGACCAAGGTGCCGCGCTTTGCCTTTGAAAAATTCCGCGAAGCCGATTCCACCTTGACGACCCAGATGAAATCGGTCGGCGAAGTGATGGCGATTGGGCGCACCTTTCAGGAATCATTGCAGAAGGCGCTACGCGGGCTGGAAGTAGGCGTCGACGGGTTCAATCTCAAATCGGTTGATCCGACCACGATTGACGAACAACTGGCGCATCCGTCGCCGGAACGTCTCTGGTACGTGGCGGATGCTTTCGGGATTGGGATGCCGCTGGAAAAGGTAGCCGACTTGACCCGGATTGACCCCTGGTTTCTCGCCCAGATCAAGGAAATTGTCGATCTGGAACTGAAACTCGAAGTGCGTAGCCTGACTTCCATCAGTAAGGAAGAAATGCGCTTTCTGAAACAAAAAGGCTTCTCCGACCGGCGGCTTGCCCACCTGACCAAGACGAGCGAGCAGGAAGCGCGCTCGCATCGGCACGCGCTTGACGTGCGCCCGGTCTATAAGCGGGTGGATACCTGCGCCGCCGAATTTGCCAGCGATACCGCCTATCTCTACTCCACCTATGAGGAAGAGTGCGAGGCCGCGCCTTCCGACCGCAAGAAAATCATGGTGCTGGGCGGCGGGCCGAACCGGATTGGGCAGGGCATCGAATTCGATTACTGCTGCGTCCATGCGGCAATGGCAATGCGCGAGGACGGGTTTGAAACCATCATGGTCAACTGCAACCCGGAAACGGTCTCGACCGATTACGATACCTCCGACCGCCTTTATTTCGAGCCGTTGACGCTTGAAGACGTGCTGGAAATTGTCGCACTGGAAAAGCCGGAGGGCGTCATCGTTCAATATGGCGGGCAAACGCCCTTAAAACTGGCGCTGGCGCTTGAAGCCAATGGCGTGCCCATTATCGGGACTTCCCCGGAATCCATTGACGTGGCTGAAGACCGCGAGCGGTTTCAGCAACTCCTGCATACCCTGCGGCTGAAGCAGCCGCCCAACCGGACGGCGCGTACCGAAGAAGAAGCCCTGAAGCTGGCGGATGAAATCGGCTATCCGCTGGTGGTGCGCCCTTCCTACGTGCTGGGCGGGCGGGCGATGGAGATCGTGCACGGGCAGCAGGATTTGGAACGGTACATGCGGGAAGCGGTCAAGGTATCCAACGATTCGCCGGTGCTGCTGGATCGCTTTCTGAACGATGCCTGCGAAGTCGACGTGGATGCGCTCTCCGATGGCAAGGAAGTCATTATCGGCGGCATCATGGAACACATTGAGCAGGCGGGCGTCCATTCCGGCGATTCTGCCTGTTCGCTGCCGCCCTATTCCTTGTCTTCTGAAATTGCGGATGAACTGCGGCGACAAACCGGCCTGCTGGCTAAATCGCTCAACGTCATTGGCCTCATGAACGTGCAGTTTGCCATCCAGAACAACACGGTTTATGTGCTGGAAGTCAATCCCAGGGCTTCGCGCACCGTGCCGTTCGTTTCCAAGGCGATCGGGCTGCCGCTGGCCAAGATTGCCGCCCGCTGCATGGCGGGCAAGACGCTTGCCGCGCAGGGCATGACGAAGGAAATTGTGCCGCCTTACTTTGCGGTGAAAGAGGCGGTTTTTCCCTTTGTCAAATTCCCCGGCGTGGATACCATTCTGGGGCCGGAGATGAAGTCGACCGGGGAAGTGATGGGCGTGGGCGAGACTTTTGCCGAAGCCTTCGTCAAGTCGCAACTGGCGGCGGGCGTCGTTCTTCCGGCGAGTGGCAAGGCGTTTCTTTCCGTGAAGGATAGCGACAAGCCGAAGGTGGTCGTTATCGCCAACCAACTGGTCAATGCCGGATTTTCGCTGGTGGCGACGCGGGGAACCGCAACGGTTCTGACGGCGGCGGGCATTCCGGTGCAGGCGGTGAACAAGATTACCGAAGGCCGTCCGCACATTGTCGACATGATAAAGAATCACGAAATTGCGCTCATCATCAATACGGTGGAAGAAAAACGGCAGGCGGTGAATGATTCCCAGTCCATCCGTATTTCCGGCCTGCAAGCAAGGGTTGCCATGTACACAACCCTGTGGGGCGCGGAAGCGGCGGCGGAGGGAATTCTTGCGGGCAGCAAACTGACCGTCTATCCGCTGCAAAAACTGCACGAACGGATAAAAGGTTCGGGGACGGGCAAGAAAGCGGGAAAAGCAAAACAGGTGGGTTAGCGGGAATTCAGCTTTCAACATTCAGCGTAGTGGATTCTGCGACGCCGCTTCGCGGCGCGCAGAATGACGAATGGGGACTGGTTGTCATTCCGCGCGAAGTCGCGGAATCCAGCCTTTTGCCGGGACGCAGGTTGCGTCCCCTACGAGTTGTTCAATGCGCGTCCACTGAATTTGTTCGTAGGGGCGGCAACCTGCCGCCTGGTCATGTCTTACACAGTGTCGCCCACAAGACCAACTCTAATATTTATTTCAGATTACCCCAATTCGATAAAATTGCCGATAAAATGTGGCTTTTCAAGACCTCCAAAACTTTCAGGAGAAATCAAATGCGCAAAGTCATACACGGATGTGTGGGATTGTTTGCGGTTTGTTTTGTTCTGGCGGGGTGTTCGGATGAGCCAGGGCGTGCTGCCACTCCCAATGTTAACAGTTCTCAGGGCGTTGAGGACGCAACCAGCTTTGAGGCCACCAAACGCGCAGCGGAGCAAGGGGACGCGGAAGCTCAATTTCGCCTTGCCGGGATGTACGCCGAAGGTCGGGGCGTAGCCAAGGATGATGCCGAGGCCGCGATGTGGTGTCAAAAGGCGGCGGAACAGGGAGAAGCGATGGCTCAAGCTAACCTTGGCTGGATGTATGCCAAGGGTGTGGGCGTCACCAAGAATGAAGCCGAAGCCGTGAAGTGGTACAGACTAGCGGCGGAACAGGGATCTGAGAGGGCTCAATCTATCCTTGGCTGGATGTATGCCAATGGTTGGGGCGTAGCCCAGGATGATGTCGAAGCTGTGAAGTGGTACAGACTAGCGGCGGAACAGGGAGAAGCGAAGGCTCAAGCTAACCTTGGCTGGATGTATGCCAAGGGTCTGGGTGTCACTAGGAATGAAGCCGAAGCCGTGAAGTGGTACAGACTAGCGGCGGAACAGGGACATGCGTTGGCTCAAGCTAGCCTTGGTTGGATATATGCCAATGCTCGGGGCGTAACCAAGGATGAAGCCGAGGCCGTGAAGTGGTTTCAAAAGGCCGCAGACCAAGGACATGCGGAGGCTCAATTTGAACTTGCCGGTATGTACTTCCACGGTCGGGGCGTCGCCAAGGATGAAGCCGAAGCCGTAAAGTGGTATCAAAAGGCCGCAGATCAGGGGCATCAAAGGGCACAGGACGCAGTGAGGGCATTGTCGCGCTAGGCGTTTTCTGTTTGCTTCCCATGCCTGAACAAAAAAACTACTTAACCGCCGCGCGTAAGAGGCGATCCAAAATCGCCTGCCAGGCAGGAGTATCGGGCGGAGTTTCGACCACGATTTGAGCAAGGCCATAGCCATCCAGTTCGCGCAAGGTTGCGTAAAGCGCATGGGCATAGGCTTTTGGCGAAGGCGTGAGATTTCGCCAGAGATGCGGCGCGATGTCTGCCGGTTCCACCCTGCATGAAAGCACGCCCAAGCGATTGCCATTTGCCGCTTCGCGCAGCAAGAGCGGGGATAATGCTTCTGCCGGACACAAGACGAGCGGCGTGACCGGCGCATAGTGAGAAGCCAGCGAGCCGGAAACGCGCGGCGTGGAAAGGCTCGTTTTTTCGCGCTCTGCAAGCAGATGAACCGGCAGACTTCCCAGGACTTTTTCCAGCTCTGCGCTCGCAACATGACCGGGACGCAGAACGACAGCGCCGACTTCTTCCAGCCGGGTCAAATCGAGAATGGTGGATTCGATGCCGACCGAAGAAGCGCCCCCATCCAGCACCATAGCCACCTGTTCGCCCAGTTCCTCCCGCACATGCGCGGCCAAGGTAGGACTGACGCGCCCAAAACGGTTGGCGGAAGGCGCGGCAATTCCGGCAGTGGGCGAAACTTTCGCAAAGGCATGGAGCAGGTTTTGCGCGACCGGATGGGCAGGGACGCGCAAGCCGATACTCGCCTGTCCGCCCGTAACAATAGGAGAAACCCATGCCTGCTTCCTCAAAATCAGGGTAAGCGGCCCCGGCCAGAAAGCCTCTGCCAGTTCCCAGGCAACCGCCGGAATATCCGCCGCCCAGCGCGGCATGTCCGAACCCTGGGCAAGATGCACAATGACCGGATGATCGGCAGGCCGTCCCTTGGCAGCAAAAATCCTGCCGACCGCCGCAGGATTGGCCGCATCCGCGCCCAGCCCATAAACCGTCTCCGTCGGAAAAGCCACCAGCTCGCCCGCTGTCAGAAGCAAGACCGCGCGGTCAATGGCAGGGAAAAAAATGTCAGGATGCGGCATTTATTCAGGAGGGGGAACGGCAGGCGCCGGCGTGGCCTGCCAATGCCAACCCGTAAGGGTCAGCCGATGCCAACGAAACGCCCCCGCGCGCCGGTCGGCAAAATAGCGTTCCAGACAGCAGGAGATCGTTGGAAAAGCCAGTTCCTGCCAGGGAATTTCCGCCTCGAAAAAAAGCGCGGTCTCCAGACTTTCCGCCCCCGGCGCGTGCCGCCCCGCGACCAGCTTCGCGCGATAAAAGACATGCACCTGGTCAACGCCCGGTACGTCCATGAAGGCAAAGAGTTCGGCTTCCTCAATTTCAGCCAGAGCCTCTTCCCGCGTTTCCCGCGCCGCCGCTTCGAGAGAACTTTCGCCGTTCTCCATGAATCCGGCAGGCAAGGTCCACAATCCCAGACGCGGCTCAATGGCGCGGCGACACAGAAGGATGCGTCCTTCCCACTCGACGACCGCGCCCAGCACCAGCCGGGGATTCTCGTAATGGATGTAACCACAGGCATCGCACACGGCGCGAGGCAGCGTATCTCCCACCGGAATACGCGCCCCCACACGCTCGCCACACTGCGGACAGTAACGGATCATGGATGAATCCAAACAGACGGAAAGGCTTAATTGTACGCCCTGACGGGCGCATCCATGTTGTGCGCCGGGGACGCATGGCATTCATGTAATAACTTGAAAACGGGTAGTGTGTGTTGCGTTACAACTCACGCTGGTCTATAATATTGAGAGTGGCATCATGAACTGGACTGAAGCCTGCCCAAACTCAATGCCATCATGTGTTGTCTGCAAACCTTGACGCAGGATGAGGTACGTGGCGACGTAATTTACACTTTTTTGACAAAAAGTCTGGTGAATGAAATGCATATGGAAAACCTCAATAACTATGATGCAATCAAATACGAAACCAACAATCCAATTGCCAAATTGATTCTAAAAAATTTTTTCGATGCCCTGGAAATTTTATTAGACACAATTCACGCTGAAAATGTCTACGAAGTCGGCTGTGGCAATGGGTATGTCACTGAATTTCTCAAACGCCAATATCCCAAAGCGCATATCAGCGCAATGGATATCGATGGACAAAAAGTGGCGATTGCAAAAACCCGTATTGAGGGTATTAATTTTTCCGTTGGGACAATTTATGATACCATGCAACAGTCAGATTCTTTTGACTTGGTTATTTCCACTGAAGTACTTGAACATCTGGATGATCCATTACGCGCTTTAAAAGAACTGGCAAGAATATCCAGGCGGTATATACTTATAACTACCCCAAACGAACCGTTCTGGCGTATAGCCAATATGGCGCGGCTAAAATATATATCCGCATTTGGCAATACTCCCGGACATATTAATCATTGGAGTAAAAAATCTCTGTGCGCGTTTGCGAACG
The DNA here is from genome assembly GCA_031273145.1 of Zoogloeaceae bacterium. Classification (GTDB taxonomy): domain Bacteria; phylum Pseudomonadota; class Gammaproteobacteria; order Burkholderiales; family Rhodocyclaceae; genus Azovibrio. Next base: position 11,574 of record JAISSL010000262.1, read on the forward strand.
AGATTTGCAATGTTCAAGCAGTAAAAACGCCTTTCCCCTTTACCATACTTTTGTGTGAAAAACGATGTAATGTGAAATGAAATTTCTAATTGTCATTTGCACTGACATCGTAATTGACACTCTACATGCCATGCTTAATCTCCTTAATGTGGGTTGTCATGAAAATCTTATTGAGGACAATAATCTGCTGACAATGTTGTAATGCCGACGATTTGTGTGCAACCACTACGATGGTTTTGCTGCCGGATAGTGTGCGAATCGCCTCATTGACAGCCTCTTCCGTTTGCGCGTCCAGTGCGCTGGTTGCTTCATCCATGAACAAAACGGGAGGATCGCGATACAGGGCACGAGCAATGCCGATGCGCTGCCGTTGTCCACCAGAAAGACGGATGCCACGATCTCCAGTCACAGTATCATAGCCTTGTGGTAGTTCTTTCATAATGAAATCGTGAATATGGGACACACGTGCGGCTCGTTCTACGGCATCTCGATCAATTTTCGCAACAGGAATACCAAAAGCGATATTTTCAAGCACGCTTGCATCGGAAAGAAATATCTGCTGCGGCACATAACCAATCGCGTATTGCCAGGCGGATACATTGGCCTCTGTAATCATCACGTCATCTATATATAACGCGCCGCCTTGAAGCCGCAAAAGTCCTAATAAAATATCCATGAGCGTACTTTTACCACTTCCACTTTTACCGACAATTCCCACGCAGGAGTTTGCCTTGATGACCAAATCAAAACCGTCCAGAATCAAAGCATCTGGAGAAGAAGGATAGGCATAACGTACCTGTTCCAAGCGAATTTCATGCTGCGGAATTAATGGATCAGTAGGTATAGCACTGGAAGTTTCTGATAGCATCAGGTCATCGCCGATTATATTGATGGATGCCAAGGAAAACCTCAACCTTGAAAATCCACGATACATGATTTGCACAGAAGGCAACATCCGATATGCTGCAAACCCATACAAACCCAAGGTTGGCAAGACATATGTCAGATCATGCATTTTAAACAGCAGCCACATGGCAATCAAAATTAGACCGCTATAACCGGTTGCTTCCACAATATAAAGCGGTGATTGGCTCAGGGTATCATTAGCAGCTGCATGGCGGGAATACATGTACGACGCCTGTCCATATTTTTGCTGATAGGATATCGCCAGCCGATTTATTTTAACGTCTTTGATACCACCAAACACTTCACTGCATGCTTGATGACGCTGACTATCCGCTACTTGCCATTCCCGCCCAATACGCGCCAAATGCTTGCGTGCCAATCTGTAAATAATACCGTATAAAATGCCAACTACAGCAATAATGCAGAGTGCCATGACAGGATCAAACCAGACGATCAAACTCACGACCGCCAAGACGACAATTCCTTGAGCCAACAATTGCGATAATGGGATAAATACATTTATAAGCAATGCATCTGTCTCTGACAAAAGCTTTTTTGCAAGTAAGGAAGGGTTGCTCGTCAAAAAAAACTCATAAGTTTGCTTAAGATAACGCTCCATCAGGCGCATACTGATGGAATGGCGTTCAAAATGAACAAAACGATTTACTAGATGTAGTGTTATTGTTTTGAAGGCGGAAGATGCAATAACTACCACAATTGAAAAAAAGCCCAGAGCAAAGATAAAATCCTTGGGAGAGTCAAAACCGAAGTATTGATAGATGGTCAACAACATCGCTTGTTTTTGAATTATGTCTGGATTTACCAAAACCATTAGGAAAGGAGCGATGGAAATCACACCGACCGTTTCCAGTATAGCCATTAATACACAAAGTACCACTATCCAGACAGCTTTCTTCTGTTCGGATGGCGTAAAAAGATACCACACTTTTTTTAGAATATTCATCATGTCGACTGCATTGGCAAATTAAACTGCGTCAAATATTGCACAATATTTGTGCCAAATATTTGACATTCATATCGCGCTGCAAAAGCGTGAGAGTCCTCCGCCATGTGCCAATTCAACCGCTCAATTCCTCCCCAAAGCGGTGAGAAATTACGGGTGATGATCATGATTTTCTTCATGTTTTCTCGCTTGCCCGGTTCCGCCAATCATGCCCGCGTCCTTATACATTAAGGAAGTAATTTGTTCGGAAACCAGACCTATCAAAAATACAATGACTGACCCTGTGTAGAGCAGGGCGCTCATGTTGGTAAACCGTCCCTCGGTAAAAAGAGTATGAAGATACCAGGCAGTAGCAAGAAAAAACATAAACACCGAAATAGGCGCGAATATCTTGAGCGGTGAAAACAGGGTGCCAATCTTGAAAATGATTAACAGAAAACGCGCCCCATCCTGCATGATCCTGATATGGCTTGTACCCATGCGTTTACCCGCATGAATCGGCTCATAAGCAACCAGATAACCGGAACGGAAAAAAGCCATGGTCGAAGTAGAGGGATACGAAAATCCATTGGGCAGCAAGTATAAAAATTCCCGAAATTTATCCGTATAAACGGCGCGAAATCCGGAAGTCAAATCCTCGATTTTCTTTCCCGTCAAATAGCTTGCCAAGCGGTTATACAGGTAATTCGCTAACCCGCGCCCAAAATTAGCCTGGGAACCGGCTTGTCGAGCGCCCACAACCATGTCATAGCCACTAGCGAGCTTTTCCAGAAGGCGTGGAATATCAGCCGGATCGTGCTGACCATCTGCGTCCATGAACACGATGACATTCCCACGCGCAGTGCGCGCTCCAGTCTTAATCGCTGCGCCATTTCCTCTGGATTCAGGATGCGTAATCACACAAGCGCCAGCAGCAGTCGCCAATGCAGCGGTATTGTCGCTGGAGCCATCGTTGACCACGATAATCTCTGCTTCAGGAAAAAGCGCGCGAATTCGTGCGATGGTCTGACCAATTACCAGTGCCTCATTTTTAGCAGGCAGCACAATACTCAGGTTCTCAGGGAACATCATGATCCGTTCCTTCTTGCTGGAGCTGCTCCCTCAATGCTGCAATTCTCTGCCGCTCAATACCATGTTTGTCAAGGCGGATAGCTTGCTCCAGATGTACCTCTGCTTCTGTCAAGCGTCCTGTCGGGATGTATATTTCCACAAGCAGCATATGATAATTGGCTTCTTCATGAAGCGCAATCGCTTCTTTCAAAAACTCTTCAGTTTTTTCCACATCCTTGAACACAGAAAGATAGTAGGCAGCCAGCCTTGCGAGAAGCGCACTCCTGGAAAAAAGGCTTCTTTTGGGATTTTCAATGGCGGCTGCAAACAATTCTATCGTTTCCATAGGCATCGGCTCAATCGAATTGCGCATTTGGCGGTCTGCAAACGCAGACAGTGTAAAATTGTCACTGTTATAAGCCGCACCCTCCTGTAGACTTTTTTTCAGATAGGCCATTACATCAGAGTTGACAGGTTTGCCCAAAATGCTATCGAGCATCAGAATGTGTATCCATATCATGTTTTCCGGCTTATATGCGTGAGTTGCGCGATACATTTCTTCCAGCGCATCTTCGGCATATTTCCGCTCTTTCTTTACATAAAAAGCCTGATAAAATTGTCCCCCCATTTGAAAGTGGGAGCGCCACGATTGAGGGTGTGCCTCGGCCTCAAAGGCAGCGTGTGCATAGGGATTCCCCCATAGATCGGCGCGTTGCCAAGTTGTAAAGGCAGAGAGTACCAGAAAAAGCGCAACACCTGAAAAAACATAACGCCGAATACGCAAGGAAGAAGAATAAGCCAGCCAGGAAATCAAGAGAACAAATCCCAATGTGGCAAAATAATTGCGATGCTCATGCACCAGTTCCAGGCCAATGACCGTAGATTCCAGCATGTGCGAGAGCAAAAACCAGCCCCAGGCAAACCACCACAGCGGCGCTGCCTTATAGACCCGCAAGGTCGCTACGGTGATAAACGCCAAACCTAGAAAGGAGAGCGCCGTACTGGCTGGTTTCAATAGCCCTGTAGAAATCACAAAATCATCATGGAACAGCGCCAATTCCGAAAGAGATGGAATAAAAAACAAGCGCAAATAGTAAAAAAGCACGCGCGCTTCTGTCATGAGCCGCTCAACCAAATCGAAATCCCGATTGGGGAAATCAATGTGCACGATCATAGGCAGACAAAGGATTGAAATGATGACTCCACACCCAGAAACCAGCCAGACAAGGCGTTTATAAAAAAACTTGCCTAACATGAGCGGTTGCCCATCCTTTTCGCCCCGGAAAACAACCAGCTCCATGAACAAAAGCAGGGGTACAAACAGTACGCCCGATTCCTTGCTGAACATTGAAGCAACCAGCAGGCACAAAATGGCAAGCGCAGCTCCCAATCTGCGTGCATGCGTATGTATGATAGGTGAGGTACGCCAGAGGCC
>JAISSL010000073.1 GCA_031273145.1 Zoogloeaceae bacterium
ACGACTTGGACATTTTTTCGTCGTCGACCCGGACAAAGCCATTGTGCATCCAGTAATTGACGAAAATCCCGCTGTGCGCCCCTTCGGATTGGGCAATCTCGTTTTCGTGATGGGGAAACTGCAAATCCTGTCCGCCGCCGTGGATGTCGAAATGTTCCCCCAGCAGATGCGAACTCATCGCCGAACATTCGATGTGCCAACCCGGTCGTCCCTCTCCCCAGGGAGAAGGCCAGGCAGGCTCATTTGGCTTTGCGCGTTTCCAGAGCACAAAATCCAGGGGGTCGGCCTTGGCGTCCATTACTTCCACGCGCTCGCCCGCAATCAGGCTATCCAGCGATTTGCCGGAGAGTTTGCCGTAGCCGGAAAATTTCCGCACCGAATAATTGACATCGCCATTGGATGCCTGATACGCCAGCCCATTCTGTTCCAGCTTGCCGATCAGTTCGATCATGTGTGGCACGTACCCGGTTGCGCGGGGTTCATGGTCGGGCGATAGCACCCCTAGCGCCTCTGCGTCCTCGCGCATGGCGGCGATGAAGCGATCCGTCAGAACATGGATGGATTCCCCGTTTTCAGCGGCGCGGCGGATGATCTTGTCGTCAATGTCCGTAATGTTGCGGACGTAAGTGACGCGATAGCCACACGCTTTAAGCCAGCGATAGACGACATCGAAGGCGATCATGACCCGCGCGTGTCCCAGATGGCAGTAGTCGTAGACCGTCATGCCGCAGACGTACATCCTGACTGATCCAGGCGCAATGGGCGAAAAAGGTTCTTTTTCCCTTTTCAGGGTGTTGTAGATAACAAGCATGGTGACTTCTTGGGGTAACGGGAAAGAACAGGCAACCTCATCGAAATATGGGCAAGCGCATTCGATTGCACAAAATGTTGTAGAATGCCTGACTTAATTTCTTTGGTAAGTATAACATCTGGCTATGATTGCTTTTCTCCGACAGCGTTCTGCACTCCACTGCATTTCACGTCGCATATCCGCTGCCGCTTTGCTGGCGGCGTTTTTCTGCCTTTCTGCCATCATACCGCTTCATGCTGCCGAAGGGCTACCGGAAATCCAGCAATTGTTCCGGCAAGGGCAGCATACGCAGGCGTTGGATAAAGTCAACGCCTATCTCGGCAGCCGCCCCAAGGACGCGCAGGGACGCTTCCTGAAAGGGCTGATTCTGGCCGAACTCAAACGCTCCGATGAGGCCATCGCCGCCTTTACCCAACTGACCGTAGATTACCCGGAACTACCGGAGCCGTACAACAACCTTGCGGTGTTGTACGCGCAACAAAAACAGTATGACCGCGCCCGGGGCGCGTTGGAAATGGCGATTCGCACCCATCCTTCCTACGCGGTTGCCTACGAGAATCTGGGGGACGTTTACGCCAAGCTGGCAAGTCAGGCTTATAACAAAGCCTTGCAACTGGATACTTCCAATGCCGCCGCGCAGAACAAGCTCGCCCTGATTCAGGATTTGGTCAGCGCGCCTGCCCGTCCACAGACCGCGCCAACTCCGCCAGCCGCGCCGCCGCCGACACAGGTAGCTTCCACCACGCCTTCCGCTACTCCTCCTGCAAATCCGCCGACGGCAGCTACTACGCCAACGCCAACACCAACACAAACTAAAACTCCGCCCGCCGAGGGCATAAAACCCGCAGCGGGCGATGACGCGGCGGAAGTTGGCAAAACCATTGCGGCGTGGGCGGCGGCCTGGTCGCAAAAGGATGTCAAGGCATATCTGAGTTTTTACGCGCCGGATTTCAAAACGCCCAAAGGCGTGAGGCGAAAAACCTGGGAGACCGAGCGGGAAGCGCGAATATCCCGTCCCGACTGGATCAAGGTAAGCTACAGTGCGCCTGAGATTCAGGTGGATGGCAATCAGGCCACCGCGCGTTTCCAGCAAAACTATCAGGCATCCAATTTCAAGAGCAGTTCCACGAAAGTTCTTACCCTAACCCGGTCGGGCGCGGCCTGGCTGATTCTTGCCGAAGAGTCGAACTGATGTCTTCTTCTCTCAAGCCCTTTCTGCCGCGCTCTGCGCTGTTTCGCTTCGGGCTTGCCGTGCTTGCCCTTGCGACTCTGTGCGGCGGCTTCTGGCTTTTCGGGCGCGCGGGCTTGAATGACACGGCGCGGGTCAGCCCCATTGCGCCCGCCCATGCCGCCATTTTCCCCCAAGCCCCGGACGCAGCCGAGCCGGGGCCGGAACCGCTGCTTGCGCGGATTATCGCCGCAATTGAGCAGAATCAACTGGACAGCGCGTTGAAGCAGACGGAAATCCTGCTGGAACAGTATCCCAACTATCGGCTTGGCTATCTGATCAAAGGGGATTTGCTGCTGGCGCGCGCCCATCCGCTGCCTGCCTTTGGCGCGGCAAACGACGCGCCCGCCGAGCAGATTGAAGATTTACGCGCAGAGGCCATTGCCCGCCTGCACGGGTATCGCCAGAAGCCCCCGGAAAATACCGTGCCGCGCTATCTTTTGCAGATGAACGCCCGCCAGAAGCACGCGATTGTGGTCGACACGCAAAAATCCCGGCTTTACCTCTTCAAAAATGAGGAAAGCGGTCCCCGTCTCATCGCCGACTACTACATCAGTCAGGGCAAATTAGGCTCGGACAAGCGCAGCGAAGGCGACCGCCGTACTCCGTTGGGCGTCTATTACATCACCTCGTTTCTCTCTCAGGAAAAACTGGTGAATATGTACGGAGATGGGCGCGCGGATATGTACGGTCATGGCGCGTTTCCCCTGAATTATCCGAACGAGCTGGACAGGCGACAGAACCGGAGCGGTTCCGGCATCTGGCTGCACGGCACTGCTTCCGATACCTATTCCAGGCCGCCACTCGCCTCGGATGGCTGCGTGGTGCTTGCCAATCCCGATTTTGACCGGCTTGGGCAGAGCGTGGACATCGGGCATACGCCGGTCATCATCAGCCACGGCATCGAATGGACGCCGCTTGCCACCTGGCAGAAAGAGCGCGACGAATTGGCCAAGACCATTGATACCTGGCGGCGTGATTGGGAAAGTCTCGATACCGAACGCTATCTCACCCATTATTCGGTACAATTCAGGAGTCAACGCCATGATTTTTCGGAGTTTGCCGCCCAGAAGCGGCTGGTCAATCAGGGCAAGACCTGGATTCAGGTTGAAGTGAGCGACCTTTCCATTTTTCGCAATCCTGCCGTGCCCGACGCGGAAGGGATTGCGGTTGTGACCTTTCGTCAGGGTTATGCCAGCAACAACTTGACCAACACCATGAAAAAGCGCCAATACTGGCAGTATGAGCAAGGTCGCTGGAAAATCCTTTACGAAGGCAACGCCTAGTGCCTTTTCTTTCTTTTTTTGGAGATTGTTATGCCCCGTCCCATGTTTTACCGCCTTCTTTTTTGGGTGAGCCTCTCTTTTACGCTGATTGTTGGCGCTCGCGTCTTTGCCGAGCCGAGCGTGGCGCTGGAAACCAGTCAGGGACGCATCGTGCTGCAACTGGATTCCGCAAAAGCGCCGGAGACCGTGGCGAACTTTCTCGAATACGTCCGTTCCGGTTTTTACAAGGGGACGATTTTCCATCGCGTCATTCCCGGCTTCATGATTCAGGGCGGCGGTTTTGTGCCCGACATGGCGCAAAAGGCAACCCGCTCGCCCATCAAGAACGAGGCGGCCAACGGCCTGAAGAACCTGCGCGGCACGATTGCCATGGCGCGTACCAACAATCCGCATTCGGCGACCGCGCAGTTTTTCATCAATGTCGTGGATAACGCCAATCTCGATTATCCTTCGTTCGATGGCTGGGGCTATGCGGTTTTCGGCAAGGTCACGGAAGGCATGGCGGTCGTAGACAAGATTGTGGCTGTTCCCACCCGTAACTATGGCGGGCATCAGGATGTTCCGGTTGCCCCCATCCTCATCAAGTCTGTAACCATTCTTCCCGAAAAGTGAGCAAGCGCATGATTAAACTGACTACCAACCTGGGCGTCATCACCCTGGAACTGGATGCCGAAAAAGCGCCGGCGACGGTGGCGAACTTCGAGCAGTATGTCCGGGATGGCTTTTATGACGGCACGGTTTTTCATCGTGTCATTCCCGGTTTCATGATTCAGGGCGGCGGGTTTACCCTGGAGATGGAACAGAAAGATACGCGCAAAGCGGTCAAGAACGAGGCGGATAACGGCTTGAAGCACCAGCGCGGCACGATTGCCATGGCGCGTACCAACGACCCGCATTCCGCCACCGCGCAATTTTTCATCAATGTCGTCGACAATGATTTTCTCAATTTCAAGGCGCAAACGCCGGAGGGCTGGGGCTACTGCGTTTTTGGCGCCATTGTGGATGGCATGGAAGTCGTCGACCAGATCAAGGGCGTGAAAACCGGAAACAGTGGCTTGCATCAGGATGTGCCGCTGGAGGCGGTGGTCATCGAAAAGGCGGAAGTCGTCGAAAGCTAGAAGGGCTTGCCTTGCTGTATTTTATTTCCGACCTGCATCTCTCCAACAAGACCCCCGGCATTTCGGCTCTCTTTCGCGCCTTGCTCGAACGCATTGCGGAAGAGGGGAATGCCCTTTATATCCTGGGCGATCTGTTCGCGGTCTGGATTGGCGACGATGAGAACGCGCCTTTCGCGCAGGAGGCCAAACGCCTGTTGCGAGAGGCCGCGAATCGGGGATTGAAGATTTTTTTCCAGCATGGCAACCGGGATTTTCTGGTGGGGGATACCTTCGCCCGCGCCGCGCAACTAACGATCCTGCCCGACCCCTATCGGCTCGAAGTGCCCACTGCGTCGGATGTACCGCAAAAATCCCTGCTGCTTACGCATGGCGACATTCTCTGTACGGAGGATGCCAAGTATCAGGCGTTGCGCCGCAAGGTACGCAACCCGGACTGGCAACAGAAAATGCTGAGAATACCGCGCTTCATGCGGCGGATGTATGCTTTCGCCCTGAAGACGGGAAGTATGCGGGAGAAGGGGCGCAAGACCGATTATCAGATGGATGTCAGTAACCATGCGGTTGAAGAGATGATTCGTGGGCACGGAAAGCGCCCGCTGGCGCTGCTGCATGGACACATCCATCGTCCGGGGCAATACCGGCATCAGGTGGATGACCTGCCGGTTGAGCGGTGGGTGCTGGCGGACTGGGCGGAAGATCGGGGAGAATACCTCACCTGGGATGGCGCAACCCTGACCCGCCACGCCTTACCGTTTTCTGCGGCCGATTGAGGTATTCCATTGCCCGATAAATGGTGAAAATTGCCCTTTGCAAGACAATGGCTGTCTACAAGACCCATACGTAGGATTAAAATGCGGCATTCGTTATTGTGAGTCATGCGATGAAAATTACTTTCCTTGATTTCGAGCAGCAGGTGGCGGAGCTGGAGAACAAGATTGACACGCTGCGCTTTGGGCAGGAGGATTCTGCCGTCGACATTTCCGAAGAGATTGACCGGCTGGCCGAAAAAAGCCGCGACCTGACGAAAAGTCTCTACGCCAAGCTGACGCCCTGGCAGATTTCCCAGGTGGCGCGACATCCGCAGCGCCCCTATACCCTCGACTACATCGGGCATATCTTTACCGATTTTGTCGAACTGCACGGGGATCGCGCCTTTTCCGATGACAAGGCCATCATTGGCGGCATGGCGCGTTTCAATGGGCAACCCTGCGTGATTATTGGGCATCAGAAGGGACGCAATACCAAGGAAAATCTGTTTCGCAACTTCGGGATGCCGCGCCCGGAAGGGTATCGCAAGGCGTTGCGCCTGATGAAGCTGGCGGAAAAATTCCAGTTGCCGATCTTTACCTTCATAGATACGCCGGGCGCATACCCCGGCATTGATGCCGAAGAGCGGGGACAGTCGGAAGCGATTGGTCGCAACCTCTTTGAGATGGCGGGACTTAAAACGCCGGTCATCGTCACGATCATCGGCGAGGGCGGTTCGGGCGGCGCTTTGGCGATTGCGGTTGGCGACGCGGTGCTGATGCTGCAATACGCAACCTATTCGGTCATCTCCCCGGAAGGCTGCGCTTCTATCCTCTGGAAGAGCGCGGAAAAGGCGTCTGACGCGGCGGAAATCATGGGCATTACCGCCCATCGCCTGAAAGGGCTGAACCTGATTGACCGGATTGTCCATGAACCCAACGGCGGCGCGCATCGCGATCCTGCCGCGATGGCCGCGTCCCTGAAAAAAGTCTTGCAGGAAGTGCTCAAACAGACACAGGCTATTTCGACCGAAGAACTGCTGGAAACCCGTTTCGAGCGCCTGATGGCCTATGGCCGCTTCAAGGAACAAAACGTCGCTTGATTTTTGGCGCGAGTGGGTTTCAACCCATCTTGTGCGCGAGTGGGTTGCAGCCCACCTTGCCGCGCATCTGCCGACTGAGGCGACGCTGCACCTCGGACTCTCCGGCGGGCGCGATTCCGTCGTTCTTTTGCACATCCTGAAAGACCTGTTGCCGGATAGAGTGCGGGCGATTCATGTCCAGCATGGCCTCTCCCCTCATGCGGACGATTGGGCGGATTTTTGTCGCCAACTCTGCCGGGAATGGCAGATTCCGCTGGAAATTGCGCCAGTCGAAGTTCGTCGGCAAGGGCGGGGACTGGAAGATGCCGCGCGGACTGCCCGTTATCAGGCTTTTCAGGCGAGCGGCGCAACCTGGCTGGCGCTGGCACATCATCGCCGCGATCAGGCGGAAACCCTGCTTCTGAACCTCTGTCGGGGCGCGGGCGTTGCGGGCGCGGCTGCCATGCAAGGCAGACGGGAAATGTCCGGCATGACCGTATTGCGCCCCTTGCTGGAAGTGGGGGATGAGGAGGTAGCCGTCTATGCGGAAGAGCGCGGCCTTGCCTGGGTGGAAGATGAAAGCAATGCCTTGCCCCATTTTCGCCGCAATTTTTTGCGTCTTGAAGTGTTGCCGAAATTGGCG
>JAISSL010000087.1 GCA_031273145.1 Zoogloeaceae bacterium
TTTACAGGTGGATGGCGGGGTCAAGGTGGACAATATCGCCGCGATTGCCAAAGCCGGGGCGGATTCATTCGTGGTCGGCTCTGCCGTGTTCGGCGCGGCAAAGGCGGATGACCCGCATCGCTACGATTCCATTATGACGAGCCTTCGCGCCCAGTTAGAGCGCGTTTGTCTTGCAGACGGCGATTGAAAAAACATCTCCCTCACAAGGCTCGTTGAGTTTGAAATTGTCCGTAGGGGCGGCAACCTGCCGCCCGCAAGACTCGCCGCCCGCAACACTCCGTCATTCCCGCAAAGGCGGAAATCCAGCAAGAATATAGGGTTTTCACATGAAGTGGATGATAGAACACTGTTATATGGCGACGTAAAGATACTGGATTCCCGCCTACGCGGGAATGACGGAGTGGCGCAAGGTATTGGCACTCCCGCCACGAATGGGCGGGAGTGGGCAAAAGGTACAGGATTAAATCCCAAATGCCCTATTTCCGCTTGCGGGAGCTTCGGCTTTGATTGCAGCCACGCTTTTGCTCTCTCTGAAAGGCACAAGATGTCGCATCCGAATCATTGGACTTACAGTCCTCTGCATTCCTGACATTGCCGCAACCAGAAGCCAGCCAGCGATGCGATATCTGCATATTCGTGGGCTGTCCGCAAGCGTGCATAGCGACTGTTGTGGTAATGGCGATATCGCTCTGGTAGGTAACTTTAGCCTCGCCGTTAGCATCTTGGCAGGTAAAAGAAATCTTTTGCGTCTTATCCACCAAGGGCGAAGTGATGGTGGTGCATTCTTCAAGCTGCGGAATCGCCGCAATAATGAGTTCCTCCCATCTTTTCGCCTGCTCAGGCTTGACGCACTCCTGGAAGGCCATCTTCCCATCAGCAGTTAATTTGACGCCCTGCTTCGCCATCTCGGCCATTGCTAGTTGATAGGCGGCAGGATTCGTTCGCTTCAGTTGCTCCATCGCGCCCTCCATAGACATGCCACTATTGCCCATGCTCGTGGTCACTGTTCTTTCCCAAAGCCCCGGCTTGATGCTCGTTTGAGCAAAGGCGGATACGGCAAGGCACGCGCCCAACAAAACGCACAAATTACGGGCGGCAAGACGAAAATATGTCGCTAGATTGCCGGATTGGGATAACTCTTTGATTAAACATGGTTTCTTGGCAAACATGGTCATTCTCCCAAAAGGATGCCGGAAAGGAAACGCCTTCCAGCTCAATTTAACATGACGGCAGATTATACAGAAATTTTCCTGATGATAATGGTTTTTCAATTGCCGTCTGCCAAGACCCGCCTGCAAGACCTGCAAGACAGTCACGCAACTGTCACAAAACTCGCCTAAAATAGGCGCGTTGTCGCTTCATGCGACGTTTTTTCAGGCTTGACATGGACGCATTGCGTTCTTCTCCTTCCGCAGTGGCTCGCGTTCTCGACGCAAGGCAGGCACATTTCAATCGCCGCAACCGCCTGAACTATTTTGCAATCGTCCTCTCCATGATTGCTATGTTCTTCGGCATGTTCTGGCTGTTGTGGATTCTCTGGGAGACCGTCTCCCAAGGCGTTGCGGGCTTGAGCATCGCCATGCTGACGGAAAACACGCCGCCGCCCAACGAGCCAATCGGCGTGGGCGGGCTGGGCAATACCATCCTGGGTTCCGCCATGATGGTGGCGCTTGCGACTTTTATCGGCGCTCCAATCGGCATTCTTTCAGGCATCTATCTTGCCGAATACGACCCGCGCGGCAAGATTGCGGGCATCGTCCGTTTCGTGAATGACCTGCTGCTTTCCGCGCCTTCCATCATCATCGGCCTGTTCGTCTATGAAATCATGGTGGTGACGCTGAAGGAATTTTCCGGCTGGGCGGGCGCGGTGGCGCTTTCGCTCATCGTCATCCCGATTGTGATTCGCACCACGGAAAACATGCTGGCCCTGATTCCTTCCAGCCTGCGCGAAGCGGCCTACGCGCTGGGTACGCCGAAATGGAAGGTGATTACCCGCATTACGCTCACTGCCGCCCGCGCCGGGGTATTGACCGGCATTCTCCTTGCCATTGCGCGGATTGCGGGCGAGACCGCGCCCCTTCTGTTTACCGCCCTCAACAACCAATTCTGGAAAACCGGGCTTTCCGGCCCCACGCCCAACCTGCCGGTAACAATCCTGCAATTCGCCATGAGTCCTTACGAAAACTGGCAGCAAATCGCCTGGTGCGGCGTCTTCCTGATAACCTTCGCGGTACTGGCGCTCAACATTCTGGCAAGATTCCTGACGCGCGGCGTGCAGGCATCCAATTGAAGGGTTAACCATGAACGAGAACCTCACGCCCCCGCCCAACAAGATGACCGTCCGCAACCTGAATTTCTATTACGGAAAGGCTCAGGCGCTGAAAGGCATCAATCTGGATATTCCCGAACGCCATGTGACGGCTTTCATTGGCCCTTCCGGCTGCGGAAAATCCACCCTGCTGCGGACGTTCAACCGGATGTTCGAGCTATACCCGGAACAACGCGCCGAAGGCGAAATTCTGCTCGATGGCGAAAACCTGTTGAAGTCGAAGCACAACGTCGCCCTGATTCGCGCCCGTATCGGGATGGTGTTCCAGAAGCCCACGCCTTTTCCGATGTCCATCTTCGACAACATCGCTTTTGGGGTCAAACTCTTTGAGAAATTATCCAGAGTTGACCTCGAAGAACGGGTGGAATGGGCGCTCAGAAAGGGCGCGTTGTGGGACGAAGTGAAAGACAAGCTGGAACAGAGCGGCGCCAGTCTTTCAGGCGGGCAGCAGCAACGTCTGTGCATTGCGCGGGGCGTTGCCATCAAGCCGGAAGTCCTCTTGCTGGACGAACCCTGTTCCGCGCTCGACCCGATTTCCACCGCCCGCATCGAAGAACTGATTGCGGAATTGAAGCGTGATTACACCGTAATCATTGTGACCCACAACATGCAGCAGGCCGCCCGATGCAGCGATTACACAGCCTACATGTACCTCGGCGAACTCATGGAAGTTGGACAAACCGAGCAAATATTTCTGAAACCTTCCCGGCAGGAAACCGAGGATTACATCACTGGACGCTTCGGCTGATCCGGGGAGCAAAAACCATGAACGACAGACACCTTGCCAGCCAATTCGACGAAGACTTGAACGTCATTTCCTCAAAGCTGATGGAAATGGGGGGACTGGTCGAAATGCAGATCAAACTTGCCAATCAGGCATTGAAGAGCTTTTCGGTAAGCCAGATTGACGACATCCTCGAAGCGGAAGACAAGGTGGATTTGCTCGAAGTGGATATTGACCGTGAATTGGCGACCATCACGGTGCGCCGTCAGCCCGCCGCCCGCGATTTGCGCCTCTTGATGGCCATCTCCAAGATTACGACCAATCTGGAACGTACCGGCGATGAAGCCAGCAAGATTGCCAAGCGCATCCGCTCCATCGTGGAAACCGGGGAAGCCAGGGAAATTGCCCTGGGCGATCTGCATTCGATTTTCGATAAGGCAGCCGACCTCATCCACCGCGTGCTGGATGCCTTCGCCCGCCTGGATGTCGTAACCGCCGTGACCATCCACAAGGAAGACGACCAGATTGACCACGAGTTCAAGGGCTTTACCCGCAAGCTCATCACGCACATGATGGAAGACCCGCGCACGATCAGAAGCTGTCAGGATTTGCTCTTCATCGCCAAGGCGGTCGAGCGCATCGGCGACCATGCCAAGAATATTTCCGAGTTCATTATCTATATCGTCAAGGGCATGGACGTGCGCCATAGCGCATTGACCCACGTCGACATTGATTCCGTCGTCCAGTTGCCATCATGAACGCGACCGCCATTCCCAAAACGCGCGTCCTCGTGGTGGAGGATGAGCCGGACATCGTTGAGCTGATTCTGGTGCATTTGCGCCATGCCGGGTTTGCGGCGGTTGCGGCGAGCGATGGCGTGGCAGCACAGCGGGAAATAGACGCGATATTGCCGGATGCCATCCTGCTCGACTGGATGTTGCCCGGCGGGCAGAGCGGGCTTGACCTGGCGCGAAAGTGGCGCGCTAATCCGCGCACCAGAGAAGTCCCGATCATCCTCCTGACCGCGCGGGGCGAAGAATCCGACAAGATTGCCGGACTGGATAGCGGCGGCGACGATTACATCACCAAACCGTTTTCTCCCAACGAACTCATGGCGCGTATCCGCGCGGTGCTGCGCCGCCGCGCCCCGGAACAACTCTCGAACGCGGTGACGGCAGGCGATTTGACGCTTGACGCGAGCGTGATGCGGGTGCTTTTCCGCGACCAACCCTTGAATCTGGGGCCGACCGAGTTTCGCCTGCTGCATTACCTGATGAAGCATCCCGACCGGGTTCATTCTCGCGCCGCCTTGCTGGATAAGGTCTGGGGCGACCATGTATTCATTGAGGAACGCACGATAGACGTGCATATCAAACGGTTGCGTTTTGCGTTGGGAGAAGCCGGGATTATGATAGAGACTGTGCGCGGCGCAGGTTACCGCTTGAACCCGAAACAGGAAATTTGACCCCTTGTTTTCCATGCTTTTTCAGCTCAGGTATCCCTTGCTTCTGATGGCAGGCGTGGTGACGCTTGCCGTCTGGAAGGGGCTGGGTTTTGCGGAAATTCTGTTATGGATCGGTCTTGCGGTCTTTGCGGGCGGATGGGTCAGGCAGAAATGGGGCGTCTGGTGTATGCAGTCCTTCACAGACTGGCTGGGACGTGTGCGAAACGAGCCGGACGCGCCGCCGCCCAAAAGCGGCGGCCTGCCTTACGATACCGTCGAGCGCGTCCAGCGGCTCCTTCGCAAGCAACGCCGCGAAACGGAAGAACTCAAAAGCCGTCTCGACAATCTCCAGTCCGCGCTGCAAGCCTCGCCCAACGGCGTCGTCATTCTGGACAATCAGGAATATATCGAGTGGTACAACCGCACCGCCTGCAAGCATTTTGGCCTGGATTACAGCAACCGCGATCTCTCGCAACGGATTACCTATCTGCTGCGCGCCCCGGCGCTGACCAAAAGTCTTACCGCGCACGATTTCGGCAAGGCGATTGTGTTGGAAAGCCCGCTATCTACGGACATTCGCCCGATGCGTCTGGAAGTCTGGCTGCTCCCGTATGGACAGGGGCGGTTGCTCATGCTGTCGAGGGACGTAACCACCCTTGAGCAGGCAGAAGCCATGCAGCGCGATTTTATCGCCAATATTTCGCATGAAATCCGCACCCCGCTGACCGTGCTTGCAGGCTTTATCGAAACCCTGCAAAACCTGCCCGCCAGCGCGGAAGAACGGGAAAATTATCTTGAGCGCATGGCGGGGCAGGCGGCGCGGATGGAAAGTCTGGTGGAAGATTTGCTGATGCTCTCCCGTCTTGAAGGCAGCGAACTCCCCGATACGGGAGAACGGGTTGCCGTAAAAACTTTGCTTGCGCGTCTGAAAACCGATGCCGCTGCCCTCTCCGCGCACCTGGTGAAGCAGAATGCGCCGGGGCATGAGCTGGTTTTTACCGGGATGGAGACCGAGATGGAAATTGCCGGGGCGGCGAGCGAACTCTACAGCGCGTTTTTCAATCTGGTGAATAACGCGATTCGCTACACGCCGCCCGGGAGCAGGATTGTTGTCTGCTGGCGGGTGATGCCGGATGGCAGCGCCTGTTTTTCCGTGCAGGACAATGGCCCCGGCATTGCGCCGGAACACATTCCGCGCTTGACCGAGCGTTTTTACCGCATCAATGCCGAGCATTCCCGCGCCAGCGGCGGCACGGGCATTGGGCTTTCCATCGTCAAGCACATCCTGAAACGCCACGACGCAACCCTTGCCGTTGAAAG
>JAISSL010000143.1 GCA_031273145.1 Zoogloeaceae bacterium
TCATCCAGCAGAATCGCGCCATTCTCCAGATGCGTCACCTGCAAGCGCCCCGCAATGCCGGGAAACGCTTCCAATCCCTGCTTGACGTAATCCGCAATGGCTTTTTTATCCAGTCCCAAGGCGCGTAAGGCGCTGGCGGCGGCAGCCGCCGCAGCCAGGGCGTTACGCGCATTGTGAATGCCCGGCGTCGGAATGGTTATCTGTCCCGCATGTCCTGCGGACGGCGATTTTCCTGCGGGCGTTGCTTGTTTTTTGCCCGCCTCAATCCCCAGCCCTTTATGGATTTGCAGTTGGGTTTTCAACCCCTGCGGTTCGGCAACCCCGGAAAAATCGAAGTTCGGCGCGAAGCCGAAGGTAATGACCGGATGTCCCGCCGCCTTGTCGCGCCAGAGTTCGGCATAGGCATCTTCGCCGTTGATCAGGGCGATGGCATCGTCGGGAAGTTTTGCGTAAAGGCTGCCTTTTTCCGCCGCCACGTTCGCAATATCCCCCATGCCTTCCAGATGGGCGCGACCGGCGTTGGTGACGAGCGCAATGGTTGGGCGCGCGATTCCGGCAAGGTAGGCAATTTCGCCGGGACGATTCATCCCCAACTCAATGACGGCTACCCGGTGCGAAGGCCGCAGTTGCAAAAGGGTGAGCGGAACGCCGATGTCGTTGTTCAGGTTGCCCTGGGTCGCCAGAAAACCCGCCTTGCCAAAAGCCTTTTCCAGAATCCCGGCAATCATTTCCTTGGTCGTCGTCTTGCCATTCGAGCCGGTGAGCGCGATGAGCGGCAGATGGAAAAACTGCCGCCAGCGCGCCGCCAGGTTGCCCAAGGCGCGACGGCAATCGGCAACCACCAGCGCAGGCACGCCTTCCGGCAGTTTTTCCGGGCGCTCGACCATGAGCGCGACCGCGCCTGCCCGAACGGCGTCGGATAGATAATCGTGGGCATCGAAGCGTTCGCCTTTCAGCGCGATAAAGAGCTTGCCCGCGCAATCGGCGCGGGTATCGGTCGCGACGCCGTGGATGACGCAATCCTCGCCAAGCCTCTTTGCCCCAATCTGCTCGGCAATCTCCGTAAGCGCCCAGCGCATTTGCCCTGCACGCCAGTGGCTATGCCAGGGACGCGCCACCTTCCACTGAACGAGCGCCTGTTCCACCTTGTCGCCATCCTTGAATTTGTGCCGCTTGCCCGCGACTTCCTGCCAGGCTTCATGTCCCTTGCCCGCCACCAGACACACGTCTTCCGGTTGCGCTTCGGAGAGCATCTGTAGAATGGCCTTTTCCCGGTTGGCTTCCAGAGCGCAGCGCGTCGAAAACTCATCCGCCGCAATGCCTTCCCGAATCGCCTGTAGGATGACGTGCGGGTCTTCAAAACGGGGATTGTCGCTGGTCAGCCAGACTTTATCCGCCCCGGCAACCGCTACCGCGCCCATCTGCGGGCGCTTGCCGGAATCGCGGCCGCCGCCGCAGCCAAATAGACAAAGCAATCGTCCATGCCGCGTATCGGTAAGCGGACGCAGCGCGGAAAGCGCGTTTTTCAGCGCATCGGGGGTATGGGCATAATCCACCGCCACGCAGGGCGTATCTTCCTCGCCGTAGCGTTCCATCCGTCCGGGCGGGGGGAGCAGGGTGGAGAGCTTCTGCGCGATTTCGGCCGGGGCAAGCCCCACGTCGAGCAAAACGGCCGCCACCGCCAGCATGTTGGCAATGTTGTGGCGTCCGAGCAGTACCGTCTCCACCTTCGCTTCTCCCTTGGCAGTCGCAAGGCGAAAGGTCTGGCCAAAAGGCGTATCCGTAATGCCGCGCGCCTCTACGTCCGCAATTCTTCCGGCCAGCGAGTAGGTGAGAGTTTTCTTCGCCCGCCCTTTCCGAACCAGTTTTTCCCCCAGCGGGTCATCCAGATTGAGAATGGCAAGGCGCGGCTCAAGGATGCAGAACAGCTTTTCCTTGGCGAGCGCGTAAGCCTCCATGTTGCCGTGGTAATCGAGATGGTCGCGGGTCAAGTTGGTGAAAATGGCGGTATCAATTTCCAGGCCATCCAGACGGCCTTCCGCAAGGCCGATGGAAGAGGCTTCCAGGGCGCAGGCTTTTGCGCCATCCGCTACGAATCCGGCAAGCAGTTGCGCCATTGCGGTTGCTTTTGGCGTGGTAAATCCGGTTGAAGTCAATGCGCCGGGAAATCCCGCGCCCAGCGTGCCGATCAGCGCGCAGGAAGATGGATAGACAGAAGCGAGCCACTGGCTGATGCTGGTTTTGCCGTTGGTTCCGGTCACTGCCAGCAGGGCAAGCTGCTTGCCCGGTCGTCCCGCCAGTTCATGCGCGATGTCGCCCACGAGCGGACGCAGATGCCGCGCCGCAAGATTGGGAACTTCCCATTCCGTCTGCCAGAGAAAATCCTCTTCTTCCCACAGGATCGCTTTTGCGCCGCGCCGGATGGCATCCACGATGTAACGGCGTCCGTCGCCGGTCTCGCCGGGATACGCCAGAAAAAGGCTGCCGGGGCGAACCTGACGGCTATCGTCCGTCACGCCGGCAAAATCGGTGATGGGCAACTTTTGCAGCAGCTTCTGCGCTATTTTGTGCATCCCGGATGCCCGGTTCGTCCCGGCTCTCATTGGAGTTCTCCGGTAATTTCCCCGGTTTCAATAGCGACCTGCATGGGCATGTCCGGCGCAACGCCTAAGGAACGCAACGCGCCTGCGGCAACCTCCGCAAAAACCGGCGCCGCGACTTCGCCCGCCCCATATTTGCCAGCAGTCGGGTCGTCAATGGAAATCGCAATGATGATGCGGGGCGCGGACATCGGCGCCATCCCGACAAAAGTCGCAATGTAACGTCCCGATTCGTAGCGGCCATCTATGAGTTTTCGCGCTGTGCCGCTCTTGCCGCCTACCCGGTAGCCGGGAACCCTGGCCTGTCCGCCGGTAGCTCCGGGGGCGCTTACCGCGCTTTCCAGCATATCCAGCATTTCATGCCGGGTACGCGCGGAAAGAACTGGCTTGCCGCCTTCCGGGGGCTGATCCAGCGCCTGCATGGAAAGCATCGGTAGACTCCGGTCTTCGCGGGTAAAGGCAAGATAGGCGCGCGCCAGTTGCAGGATACTCGCGGATACGCCGTAGCCATAAGCAATGCGCGACTGGTCAATCGGCCCCCATTGCTTCCAGGGACGCATCAAACCGGCAGTTTCGGCGGGAAAGCCCAGGCCCGGTTTTTGTCCAAAGCCGAAGGCGGTCAGGTTTTCTCCCATTTCTTCCCGGGTCATCGCCATGCCGATTCGCGCGATGCCGATGTTGGAAGAGCGTTGCAAAATCTGGGTGACGCTCAACTCCCCAAAACTGCGATGGTCAGGGATAGTCTCCCCGGCGACCTGAAAACTGCCATACGTGCAGTCCAGCACGGTATTGGGGCGGATGATGCCCTTATCCAGACCGCGCGCGACGGTAAAAGGCTTCATGACCGAGCCTAATTCATAGCTGTATTCCACGCTCCGGTTCTTGAGCTTGTCGCCGAACAGGGCGCGGCGGTCGTTGGGGTCGTAGGAAGGCAGATTGACCAATGCCAGTACTTCGCCCGTTTCCGCGTCGAGCACCACCACGCTGCCCGCCGTGGCGCGATGCCGGCTTACTGCCTGCTGCAAGGCGACATAGGCCAGATATTGAATACGAGAATCAAGGGATAAGCGCACGTCCTGCCCATTGGCGGCATAGGTGACGCCCCGGTCTTCAATCAGGCGACCCTTGCGGTCGCGGATGGTTTTCCAGACTCCCGGCGTGCCGGAGAGTTCCAGCTCGAAGGCTCGCTCCACGCCTTCCTGCCCGCTATCGCCCATGCCGGTGAATCCGACCATGTGGGTACTGACCGCGCCCATCGGGTAATAGCGTTTGAAATCGCCGCTCTGGCTGATTCCGGCAATCCTCAGTTCCGCGATTTGACTGGCGCGGCTTTCCCGCACCTGACGGCGCAGCTCGACATACCGGCGTCCCTTGGCCAGCCCATCCTCCATAAGTTTGGCGAGTTTGCCGGGTTCCATATCCAGCAGGGCGGACAATTCCCGGATGCGGGATTGTTGCCCCCACGCAAGGGTGGCTTTTTCGGTACGCAGGGATTCCGGCTCAATCCGCAGACGATGGTCGGATTCGGGATAAATACCTTCGATATTCAGTTCGAGCAGACTTTGACGCGCATCGCGGCTGATGGGCGTCGCCAGTTCAAGGGAAAACGCCTTCTTTTGCGCGAGCTTGCGGTTCAATTGTTTGACATCCTGTTGCAGAATGTCCGCAACGGCCTGAATCACCAGATCATGCTTGATTTGCAGCGGATCGGCGACGATGGTACGGGTCATGACGCTCCCAGCCAGCAGATTGCCGTGCCGGTCGAGAATCATGCCGCGAAAGGCGGGAAGAGGCTGGGCGTGGTTGGAGAATTTCTCGCCATTGGCCTGCAAGTCAGGTTGCAGGGCAATTTGCAGATAGAGCGACATGGCAATGACGGCGGCGAAGAGGAGCATCAACGCGCCGTGGACGAAGCGCAGCCGCCAACCGGGCAGGGCATTCCGCAACAAGGGACTGGTCGCAATGGGGAGAGGGCGGCAACGGCCTCGCAGGCGCAGGATGGACATCAGAGCGTCCCTCCCCCGGCATGGGCGACAATCTGCCTTACCGGCTCCGGCGCAGGGGGCGACGGCGCATCGGAAGGCGCGGTCTTTGTGCCCGACAGATTGATGACCGGGACGACCATGCCGAGCTTGTCGCGCGCGATCCGCTCGACCCTTGCATAGCTGCCGAGCATGGAACGCTCCACCAGCAATTCCCGATATTCCTGTTGCAGGCGCAGCGCGTTTTTATCTTCCAGCTGGACTTGTCGCAACAACCGGATTTCATGGCGTCGCGCCGTCACCGTGCCGAGCGCGGAGAGAACGGCGGCCAGGAGAAGCAGGAAGCGGAGCGAACGCATCATCTCTCTCCTGCATCAGTTTTCGGGACGTTGTTCCCGGCGAGTTTTTCCGCAACCCGCAGCGTTGCGCTTCGCGCGCGGGGGTTGGCGGATACTTCGTCCGGGGAAGGGCGCACCGGCTTGCCCAGGACGCGCAGGCGCGGCTTGGGCAAATCACGGGCATGGATGGGAAGATGGCGCGGGATGTTCGCGGCCGGGTTGGCAGCTTCCCGCATGAAATGTTTAACCAGGCGATCTTCAAGGGAATGGAAGGCCACCACCGCCAGGCGTCCGCCGGGCTTTAGCAGTTCCAGCGCCTGCGGCAAGGCTAGGCGAATCTCTTGAAGCTCCTGGTTAACATGAATCCGTATACCCTGGAAGGTACGCGTGGCCGGGTCTTGCCCCGGTTCATGGCCGCGCACGACCGAGTGTACGAGCGTGGCGAGCTGGCCTGTGCCGACAAGAGGCCGTTCGGCCCGAGTAGCCACAATCTTCTCCGCAATCCTGCGAGCAAACCGTTCGTTACCATAATTTTTCAAGACCTCCGTAATTTCACCAAGATTGGCTCGCGCCAGCCACTCCCCAGCCGTTTCTCCGCGCGTGGTATCCATGCGCATGTCGAGCGGCCCGTCGTGCCGGAAACTGAACCCCCTACTGCCATCGTCCACCTGGGGAGAAGAAATCCCCAGGTCAAACACTATGCCGTCGAAAGCGTCTGCTGGCGTAAAGCCTGCTTCCACGGCGCCCTGCCGCAACTCCGAAAAGGGACGATGCGTCAGGGTGAAACGAATATCCTGAATGATTTGTCCGGCTGAAATCGCGGCCGGATCGCGGTCAAACGCCAGAAGCCGCCCTTTTTTATCCAGGCGGTCGAGTATCTGGCGGGAATAGCCGCCGCGCCCGAAGGTGGCGTCGAGATAAGCGCCCTGCTTCTTGATGGCCAGCGCGCGCATGGCCTCCGGGCAGAGAACAGAAATATGAGAGGAGACCGGATGGGTAGAAGATTTTGGCGGAGTGGCAAGGGTTGCGCGGTTCATTGCAAGAGTTCCTGCACTTCCGGCGGCAAGATGGTGGTCAGTTGCACCATGCAATCCATCTGCTTTTCCCAGGCGTCTTCCGACCAGATGCCGAAAAAACGGCCTTCGCCGCTCATGACGATTTTCCGTTCCATGCGGGCGAGTTTGCGCCATTCCGGCGAGAGAAGGAGCCGTCCTGCCGAATCCATTGGGATGTCCCAGGCATTGCCGAACACGACGCGCCGCCAGCGGTCAATGCCGGGGATACGCGCTTCGACCAGTCGTTGTTCCACTTCATGCCAGATTGAGCGGGTGTATAGACGCAGGCATCCATCGGGGTGGAAGGTGATTTTCAGTTCACTTTCCCCGGCATCGGCAAGCGCCTTGCGAAAGTCTGCCGGAACGACAAACCTTCCCTTGGCGTCAAGAGTGAGCGGATAAGAGCCTGTGTAAAACATTTGTTCGGATGAGCGGGAGAGACGTGATGGTCTTTTATCCCACTTTACTCCACTTTAAAACACAATGTAGCCATTATAGTCAGGAAATTATGAGAGTCAAGCGAAAAAATGGGATTTTTTTCAATGGTGACAAGGACTTACCAACACTTTTACAACAAAGGGGCGTGAAAAAATTATCCTTTAAAATCAAGGGCTAAAGGATTTTAGTTAAAGTGGAATATTATGAACAACCTGACTTATATCATCATCCCTGTGAAATCAATAGATTTTTTCTATCGCAGAACGACACTTACGAACGGCAGGCGCGCGAAGACGGACGGCAGATTACCGCCCCGTCTGGCTCATCATTCGCCTTGCCTTTTGCCGGACGCTAACGATTTGACCTTGAAATTGAACCCCACCCGTCGCCAGATTTGCGCTTCTTCCGCCAGAGCCGCTGCCGTCCAGGGATTGGCCGTCAGCCAGCGCGCCGGAATTTCAAGCAGAAAACCCTCATCATTTGCCTGTACCCGATAGGTCGGCAAATTCCGGTCGCCCCGGTCACGATGCAGCAACACCGCCAGCCGCAGACAAAGCAACTGCCGCCATTCCATATTTTTACGCGGGAGACTCGTCAGCCGATCCAGCTTGCCCCGATGCCCGATTACCAAGGTTGCCAGCCGGGCGCGATCCTTGTTGGAAAAGCCGGGCATGTCGGCGTAAGTCAGGATGTACGCGCCATGCTTGTGATAGCCGCTATGCGTCACGGAAATCCCGATTTCATGCAGCGTTGCCGCCCAGTCGAGGAAGATGGCTTCTTCGTCGCTTCTGTCTTCCACGCCGCCGCGAAGCCTAAACAGAATATCCAGCGCCGTTGCCCGCACCCGTTCCGCCTGTTTGCGTTCCACCTGATAGCGACGGGCGAACTGCGTAACCGTTGCCGCGCGCATGTCGCTATGCTGAAAGCGTCCCAAAAGGTCGTACTGGACGCCCAGCAGCAGGGCGCCTTCCGCATAGTTCATCTGGGTCAGACGAAATTCCTCGAAAATCGCAAGCATGATCGCCAGGCCGCCCGGCAGTACCGGCAGACGTTCCGAGCGCACGCCGGGGATGTTGAAGGCATCTATGGAACCCGCTTTACAAAGCATGGTCACCAGTTTTTCCAGCCCTTCGTGGGTTATGCCGGTCATGCCTTCGGGATTCAGGCGATTGAGTTCCAGCAGGTCGGAGAGCGCCCGCGCCGTGCCGGAGGAGCCTATCGCCTCTTCCCAGCCCCGTTGCGTGTAGAGATGCCCGATCAGTTCCGCTTCCTTGGCGGCTGCCGCCCGCGCCGCCGCCAGACGTTTTTTGTCTATCCGCCCGTCGGGAAAATAGCGCAGGGTATAGCCCACGCAGCCCATGTAGAGCGAATCCATCAGAATCGGATGTTCCTGCTTGCCGATGATGAATTCCGTCGAGCCGCCGCCGATGTCTATGATGAGCCGCTGATGCGCGGCGGCAGGCAGGGAGCGGATTGCGCCGTTATAGATGAGCCTTGCCTCTTCCCGCCCGGCGATGATTTCTATCGGAAAGCCGAGCGCCACTTCGCCGACCGTCAGAAATTCCCGCGCATTGCGCGCGACCCGAAGGGTATTCGTCGCCACCGCGCGAACCGCGCTGCCATGCAGGCTGCGTAGCCGTTCCCCGAAGCGTTCCAGCGTTGCCCAGCCGCGTTTCATTGCGGCGTGTTCCAGCATTTTGTCCGCAGTCAATCCGCCTGCCAGACGCACGGTTTCCTTCAGCGTATCCAGGGGATAAATCTGCCCCTCCACGATGCGGCCTACTTGCAGGCGAAAACTGTTGGAGCCTAAATCCACTGCGGCAATCGTTTCGTATTCCATCCGGTCATGATTCCAAGGGCGACGCCTTATTTTAGCACTGCCTTTTTTGACCCTTGCCGGAAAGATGAATAACGCCATGCAGGGGGCAGTATCAGGAATTTGTCGCGTCCAGAAAACCCCGCCCGTTATTTCCGCCTACGCGAAAATTGCGGGACATGTGTTCAATCTGAGCGCAGGCGGCGTCTTGCAGGAGGGTATTTCTCATACAACTCGCCCCCATGCATGGTATCATAACGGAGACCCCTGCTGCCAGGGTCCACATACACATGCCAACCGAACAACACGCCCTCATCATCAATGTAAAAACTGATGACGAGAAGGCGGCGCTCTTTCTTGGTCTTCCCAGACACAAACTCAAACACCTCTTCCGGTATCCGGCTCAGAACCTCAACATGATACTCGGCAAAAACTTCTCCAAAATATTCATCGCCAGGATCCCACACGGTAGACGATCTTTGACCAAAATCCGATATTAACTTTTTTCTATTGTCAAAAGGTCCACTGTACGTCACCCGCACCCACCGTGGAAACGTTTTTTTAGGTAGTCCTTTCATAAAAGCCCCCCCCCTACCAAGGGTTGTCTTAAAAAGCAATTCGCCAGCATGAGTACGGCATAGCACATGCGTATTTTTCGGGTATTTCGTTATCTTGCTTCCGGGAACCTCAACGAGGTAATGATACCTTTTCAATCCCCACTCGGTCTGCGGTTTCTTGCTGCTCTGCCCAAACAGCCAGCCGCCCAAAACCGGGATGCTCGATAACATCGCCAGCAATTACGTAAAATGTCGCCTGTTCATCATGTGCTCCTTTTCATTTCACTGTCAAATTCCGGCAACCCGGAGAGGTCGTCGACATGACCATGCGCCGCAAGCTGAAAAATCAACCGCCATTATAGACCATCGCGCTCATGCTCGTCATTCCCCATCATTCCCGCAAAGGCTAGA
>JAISSL010000158.1 GCA_031273145.1 Zoogloeaceae bacterium
AAAAAAAGTCACCCTGTTATAATCGCCCTTCTTTCGGACGCGGGGTAGAGCAGTTGGCAGCTCGTCGGGCTCATAACCCGGAGGTCGCAGGTTCAAGTCCTGCCCCCGCAACCACTCCCCAGTTTTACACAGTCTCATACAGTCCAGCAAACCCTACGAAATAAAGGCTTCTGGGCTTTTTTGTCGGCATCACGACACGCTAAGCCATTGCCCGCCGTGCGGCTTCGGCCAGAAAGCCGGAGCGCGTCGCGCCATGCGCGCGAACGTAAGCATCAATCTTCGCCAGCAGACGGCGAGGCAGGGTAATGTTGATTTTTTCCGCTTTCCCCTCAAAGCGGGAAACATCCACTTCCACCAAAGCCCACACGCCATCCGCGTAATCTGGATGATTGACATGACTGGAAATCGCGGCAGGCGTTGGGACTTCGCCGCCTTCTTCGATGATTCCTTCAAGATGCAGGTCAATGGCTTCCGCGACGGATGTAAGCGCGTCTTCAAAGGAATCGCCCGACGAAAAGCATCCCGGCAAGTCAGGAACTGTCACGCCAAAGTGTGACCCATTATCGGTATGCAAAACAACAGGAAAGCGCATTTCAATCTCCTTCTTTATCTCCATCCCGCCTGACGCCTGATGCTGGCAAGCGTCCCTTTCGGGATGTCCGGGTCTGGATGTTTTACCGTGACAAGCCCCGGCCTGTCTGGATGCTTAAACTGATGATGCGAGCCTTTGACCCGAACCAGTTGCCATCCATCCGATTCCAGAAGTTTGATGAGTTCACGGCTGTTCATGGTGGTTACTATAACCACCAATTTGCACAAAGGTCAACCATTGAGTCTGTCCGTAGGGTACAAAAAGGCTAGTGCCTCGTCCAATTCTCTGGTGCGGCGCATGGGGGGAAGGCTGCGCCAGACGCGGTAGCCGTAGGATTTGCCCAACATTCTGGGGTCGCAGATCATGAGCGCGCCCCGGTCGGTTTCGGTGCGAATCAGGCGGCCTGCGCCCTGTTTGACGTTGATGATCGCGCGGGGAAGCTGGTATTCCAGAAAGGCGTTTTTTCCCGTCCGGCGCATGGCCTCAATCCGGGCGGCGAGTACCGGGTCATCCGGCGGCGCGAAAGGGATTTTGTCCATGATGACGAGCGAAAGCGCCTCGCCCTTCACATCCACGCCTTCCCAAAAACTCTGGCTGCCGACCAGAACCCCATTGCCCACCTGCCGGAAGCGTTCCAGCAATTCGTTTTTCCCGCTTTCGCCTTGCAGGAACAGCGGTATGGCAAGGGCTTCCTGTTCGATTTTTTCCTGCAATCCCTCATGAATGCGTCGCATGGCCTTCAAGCTGGTGCAAAGGAAGAACACGCCGCCCTGAGTTGCGTAGGCGGCCTTGATAAGCGGCCAGGCGGCGTTCAAGGTGGCCTCTGTGTAGTGGGGGCTGTTCGGTTCCGGCAATCCGCGCGGCGCGTACAGAATCGCCTGTTGCCCGTAATCGAATGGACTTTCCCAATAGCCAGTTGCCGCCTTTTCCAGACCGAGTTCCGCCTGATAATGCTCAAAGCGTCCCTGCACCGCCAAGGTTGCGGAGGTGAAAATCCAGGCGCGGGGATGTCCGGTTTCCAGTTGGCGGGAAAAAATGTCGGCAACCGAAAGCGGCGTAATCGAAAGTTGCAGGGACTGGTTAAAGGCTTCTCCCCAGCGCACCTTTTCAGTCGGAGTATTTGATTCATCCGACAGGTCATCCGGCGTTTTGTTGCCCGATTCGTTGCGCCAGGCATTGAGGCTCGCTTCCAGTTCCTGAAGTCGTTGCCAGCATTTTTTCAACCCTTCGGAGCGTTCCGCCTGGGTTTTCAGAATGGCCTCGACGGCCTGACACTGGTTGAGCAGGGTTGCAAAGGCGGGCAAAAATTCCGGCAGAGATTCCATCTGGCGGGCGGCAAAGCGTCCCGTCTCGACGCCGACCGAGAGACGCAGGTCGCGCGCGGCTTTTTCCAGGGCGGGAATTGCCGTTTGCAGGGCGACGCAATCCCGCGCGGCTTCCAGCCCTTCTGCGCGGGTATCTCGCGCCCAATCCAGAAATTGCGCTGTGGATAGGCTCTCGCCGAAGAAGAGGGACGCGATTTCCGGCAGTTGGTGCGCTTCATCGAAAATGACGGTGTTACAGGCGGGCAGGAGTTCCGCCAGTCCTTCGTCGCGCAGCATGACATCCGCGAAGAAGAGATGGTGATTGACCACGACCAGGTCGGCTTCCATGGCCGCTTTTCGCGCGGCGAGCACAAAGCAGTCGTTGTGGTCGGGGCAGGCTTGTCCGAGGCAGTTTTCCCGGCTGGAAGTAACCATCGCCCAGACCGGGGAAGATTCCGGCACGTCGCTACAACGCGCCTTGTCGCCGGTTTTCGTCTGCTTGGAAAAACGCTGGATTTTCGCCAGATGGCTGACTTCTTCCCGGTTGCGAAAGCGGCCTTCCGAGGCGGCGCGGCGAAGCTGGTAATGGCAGAGATAATTGGCGCGGCCTTTCAACAGCGCGGTTTGCGCCGGGATTTTCAGCGCCTTTTGCACGACCGGCAAATCCTTGTTGAAAAGCTGGTCTTGCAGGGTTTTGGTGCCGGTCGAAAGGATGACCTTGCCGCCCGTTTGCAGCGCGGGGACGAGATAGGCAAAGGTCTTGCCCGTGCCGGTTCCCGCTTCGGCAATCAGGATGCCCGAATCTTCAATGGCGGCGGCAATCCGTTCCGCCATTTCGATTTGCTGGTCTCGCGTCCGAAAGCCCGGAATGGCGGCTGCCAACGGGCCTTCCTGAGAAAAAATCGCGCGTAAGGACAAGGCGGGAAAGCGTCAGGTAAAGGCGCGCCTTACGCTTCGCCGAAGCCGAACCGGGCGAAGAATTGCCGGAAGGCGGGTTGCGGGCATTCCAGGGAATCCAGCAGATTCTTGATGGCGAGTCCCAGTTCGGTATCGCCTTCGATGGTGAGCTGGCGATTGAAGAACAGGGTATCCGGGTCTTCCTGGCGCAGAATGAGTTTCAGGTAGGCGTGCAGATCGCCGTGGAAGCGGACATCGGCGTTGGCCGTTTCCCGCCAGACTGGCTGGAATATGCCGTTCAGACAGGTGAACAGGGCGCGGGAGCCGGTATCGTCGACCGCAATCAGGATGCGCCGCCCGGAACAGAGCTGGATAGCTTCTTCCGGCAGCAGACGCAGCTTGATGGCCGCGTTCAGGGCGAGACAGAGGGAAGCGGAGTGCGGCCATTGAGGCAGGCGCTGATTCAGCGACTTGACGAATCCAGGCGAATGGAACTCTGGCACGGCGGGCAGGGAGAAAAATGGAAATTTCATGGCAGGGCAGGTTTAATGACAGAGGGGAACATTCTACGCCGATTTTTTGTTTTTGCGGCAGTGCACAACGGTTTGTTACACTTTGCCCCTGCGCGGACACCTGAGGAAGACAAACCACACGCGCCG
>JAISSL010000020.1 GCA_031273145.1 Zoogloeaceae bacterium
GGTATAAATGGTTTGAGCATCATACTTGGGAGTCCCCGTGTTCTGAGCGTGATTCTGGCGATAGCCCTGTTCATATTTATGGGCTTTGGTTTTACAGGCAGACAGTTGGTCGTTGCGCCGGCAACCGAACAGCACAGACAAGGCTGGATAGCGATATTGGTTGCGTTTCTGACGATTCCCGCGCTGTTCTACATCTGGGTACTCTACAGCGCCATTTATGAATTTGGCGGCAGTCGTCCCAACCAACAGGTACTGGGCAGGGTTTTGCTTGCCGAACAGTCAGCGGAGCAACAGTCCTGCACGGGAATTGTCTCCACGCCACAAGGCGTCTGGCTGGTGGGGCGCAGCAGTGGATACGGGTACAAGGATGCTCTCAATCTGGCAACCCTTTTACCTGGAAACCTGAATGAAGAGCCAGAGTCTGGCCTCATTCTGAACCCCATGTTGTTTGGAGGTTTTGGAAGTGAACCAAAAGTTTCCCTGATTTCCCGTCTGGGTGAAGATGGGGTATTTCATGTCCTGGCCTCGGTGAGCGGTTATGCTTGCCTGTTTGCCTCTGCGGATGGCGCAAATGTGTTTGTGTTGACTGACATGGATCTTCCGAAACCGGCAAAGGGGGAAAAACGCCCCTACCAGGAACGGGAATCAAAATACAGTAAAGAAGGGGAGTTGACAAAATATTATCAAACGGCTGTTTTCCGCACGGATGACCAGGGAAAAACCTGGCGACTTCTGCTGGAAGATGGGTTCATGGCCAAGGCAAAAAATCATGCAGAGTCGTTGAAGCCTTATTTTTATGGCAATCGTGAAGTCTGGGCATGGGCTGATGTTGATGAAGATTATGCCCAGCTTTTCTATTCACCCGATCAGGGGGTAACTGTAGAGGCTATCGAATCTTCAAGGGATTTATTTAAGGATTTGCGTCCTCAAGGGGATTACACACGGATTGTCAAGGCACATGTGGTTCAACTGGACGCGCAGCAGGCAAGAGCATGGGTCAGTGACAGCTCCTGGATCGGTAGTGAGTGGAAGGTCATCACGCGCGAAGCGGAGTTGTCGCGCAAGGAAGGACGTTGGGAACTTGGCGAGATACGTAGCACGGATGGACTCTTCATTCATCAATTGAAGGAAAATGGCTCAGGACGTATCTTCGCAGAACTGGAACATGATGGCGAACCCAATGTATTGGCCGAACTGGCTGACGACGGCTATTCCTGGACGACACGTAGCTTGCTGCCTCATCCTTTCACGCCATTTGACGGCGCATCTGGCATAAGAACCAATCAGGCTCAGAATTTTTTTGTAAGCGATGATGTCATCGTGGCAGTCATAGATAGTAGCTATCTTCCTCTGGGATGGGGATACGCTGCCAACGCCAATGCAGTCTATTTCTCAAACGATGGTGGCGACTCCTGGTCGAAACTTGCGATCCCCGGCTATCTGGGGCTGCTTGGTTTTGACGCTCGAAAGAAGCAGGTATTTTGGAAGAAAGACCATAAGTATGACAGGCTAACTGATCCCAATATATATTCTTACGACTTGTCGCAATGATACGGCTGCCCTTACGGCAAGCACAGGCGGGCGGCTTCCAGGCCGCTTCGGACTGCGCCTGCGCTACGTCGAACGGCTATATCCCTTGCCCTTGCAACCAGCATTCCAGCGCGGCGATGTGCCAAAGCTGGTTGCCTGCCAGCGGCGTAAAGTGCGTCAGCGGCTCGGCAAGCAGCCGTTCGACGTAAGCGCGGTCGTACAATCCGCGCTCCCGGCAGGCCGCGCTATTCAAGGCATCGCGGATAAAATCGAGAAAGCCGCCGCGCAGATATTTGAGCGCGGGCGTCGGAAAATAGCCCTTGGGACGGTCTATGATTTCTGCCGGCAACAGCGCGCGAGCAAGCTGTTTCAATGGGTATTTTCCACCTTCCGCAAGGCGCAGGGTAGGGGATGCGCGCATTGCCGTTTCCACCAAAGTCTTGTCCAGAAAGGGAACCCGCGCTTCCAGCCCGTGCGCCATCGTCATGTTGTCGACCCGCTTGACCGGATCATCCACCAGCAGCGTCGTCACATCCAGTCTTAAGACCCGATCCAGAAAGGTATCCGCGCCGGGTTCGGCAAGGCGGCGAGCCATGAATTCCGTCACCCGGTCTTCATGGATGGAAGCGCGTCGTTCCGGCGCAAGTATCGCCCGGAATCCGGCAAAATCGCGGTCGAAATAGTGCCGCCTGAAACGCTCAACCATCGGCAGATTCTCATCTTCCGCCGCCATTTTCGGATACCAGTAATAACCGCCGAAAACCTCATCCGCGCCCTGCCCGGAAAGCACGACCTTGACCTCTTTTCCAACTTCGCGCGATAGCAGCCAGAACGCCACGTTATCCTGACTGAACATGGGTTCGGACATGGCGGCTAGCGCCTTGGGCAAGGCTGCCAGCATTTCATCATCGCGCATCAAATAACGCCGGTGGCGAGTGGCAAAATGTTGGGCAACCAGGTCGGAATAATAGAATTCGTTCCCGGCCTCTTCCGGCTGGTCGGCAAAGCCGATGGAAAAAGTCGGGATGTCCCGCGCGCCCTGTTCGGCCAGCAGAGCGACAATCAAACTGGAATCCAGGCCGCCGGAAAGCAGCACGCCGACCGGCACGTCGGCGGCAAGGCGATGGCTTGCGATAGCGGCGCGAAGCGCGGCATGAATTTCATTTAGGGTATCGGCATCCGTCGGTTCCGGGCTGGGGCGGCAGGCGGGAAGCTGCCAGTAACACGCCTCCTGCATCTTTCCCCCTTCGATTTTCAGATAATGCGCGGCGGGCAGCTTGCGAATCTGCCGGAAAATCGTCCAGGGCGCGGGGATAGAGCCATGCAGGGTAAATTGAAATTGCAGGGCGGCATCGTCTATTTCGTCTGAAACGTCGCCGCACGCCCGGATTGCGGGCAAGCTGGACGCAAAGCGAAAACGGTTTTCATCGAGCGTGTAATACAGGGGTTTGATGCCGAAACGGTCGCGGGCAAGGAAGAGGCTTGACGGTTTTTCATCCCAAATGGCAAAGGCAAACATGCCGTCCAGCCGCGTTAAACAATCATTGCCCCAGGCGTGATACGCCTTCAGGATGACTTCGCTATCGCTTTCGGAAAAAAAGCGATAGCCCATCCCGGCGAGTTCCTGCCGCAACGCCCGATAGTTGTAGATGGTGCCGTTGAAGACGAGGGTCAATCCCAAGTCCGCGTCCCGCATCGGCTGACGGGCGCGCTCGGATAAGTCAATGATGGCAAGGCGGCGATGCCCGAACAAAAACGCGCCTTCGCCGAATAGTCCCGCATCATCGGGGCCGCGCTGCGTAAGCGTATCCATCATCCGCCGGATAACGGAGTGTTCAGGCGCAAGGCCATCAAAGCGCAATTCGCCGCACATGCCGCACATGCTAATTCCTTTGAGGATTTTCAGTTTTTTGCGCGGGAATTTCTCCCGCCCATTGCAGCGGGACGCAATCCGCTTCCCGCCTGTCCGTTTCCAGATAGCGCCGCAGGCAGGCGCGATAGGCAATGAGGTCTTTATGCTGGGCGTCGGAGAGCGTAGGCTCAAAGGCATTCACAAGCATGGCGACATCCAGCCAATCGGCGGCGCGTTGCAGGTTTTCCCTCGTCCATTCGGGATGATTCTTTTCCCACGAGTCTCTGATCCGATATTCCGCGCTGGCTTTCAATTTTGCTTCGACCAGCAACAGATAGGCTTTCGCCGTAGGATAGCTCATCAGGCTTTCCATGCTGCCTTTTGCAACACCACCCCAACTGGAGCCTAGGTGCAGGCGTTGCGTAGCCCGTTGCGCGTGCTGATAGCCACTTTCTGCCCATTGTTTATGTTTTTTCGGTGCTACTTTCATATAGGCCATGACCCGCCCCAAGTTGTGCAAATCTCCTGGAGATAGCCGTTCGTATGCCACTGGTTTATCCGCCGTACACCAGGCTTCAAGGCATGAATCAACCGGCAGCACCACCTCATGCGCTGCTGGTGTATCCGCCATTGCGCCGGAACATGCCAAGATGCTGGCTAACATGAATGACTTGAGCCTTGGCATGGATGTCACTCACTTTTCACGCAGGCACGCGGGCGGCGATAAAATCCTTGATGGCATCAATATCTGCCGCCATGCTGATGACTTTTTGCGGACGGGTTTCCAGTCCTTCCAGTTCGGCGGGGCGGGAAGGTTTATGTCCCAGGGCTTCTTCCAGGGTGGCGGAGAATTTCGCGGCCTGGGCGGTTTCCAGCACGATGACCGGGTTTGTGTCCGCGCCATCTCCGGCGACTTCCAGCGCCACTTTCAGGCCATCCGCCGTGTGCGGGTCGAGGACGATGCCGTACCGCTCATGCGCCATGCGGATGGTGGCAATCCTATCTTGGTGCAGGCTTTTGCCGGAGACAAAGGCAAACTCCCGCAACCGCTTGAAGCTGGATGTGCCGGAAAGGTCGAACGCCTGCTTTTTCTCGATTTGCTGCCACAGGTCGCGCACCTTGTTGGCGTCCCGTCCGGTCAGATCAAAGATGAAACGCTCGAAGTTGGAGGCTTTCGAGATGTCCATCGAAGGGCTGGACGTGACGAAGGTCTCCTTCGCGCTTCGGGGGCGATACCGCCCCGTCCTGAAAAATTCATCCAGCACGTCGTTTTCATTGGTGGCAAGGATCAGCCGGGAAATGGGCAGCCCCATCTGACGGGCAATGTGGCCGGCGCAGATGTTGCCGAAATTGCCGGAGGGGACTGCGAAAGTAACCTGCTCTTCATCGTGCCGGGTCGCCGCGAAATAGCCTTTGAAGTAATAGACGATCTGCGCCAGCACCCGCGCCCAGTTGATCGAATTGACCGCGCCGATTTTATATTTTGCCTTGAACGCGGCATCGTTCGAGATGGCTTTCACCATGTCCTGCGCGTCGTCGAACATGCCGGAAACGGCGATGTTGTAGATGTTGGCATCCTGCAACGAATACATCTGCGCCCGCTGAAAGTCGCTCATCTTGCCTTTGGGGGAGAGCATGAACACATTGACCCGGCGCTTGCCGCGCATGGCGTATTCGGCGGCGGAGCCGGTATCGCCGGAAGTCGCGCCCAGAATGTTGATGGAATCGTCCCGTTTTTCCAGCACGTATTGAAAGAGGTGGCCTAACAACTGCATGGCCATGTCCTTGAAGGCGAGCGTAGGCCCGTTGGAGAGTTCCAGCACGCCCAGTTTGCCGGGCACGAGCCAGACGAGCGGGGTAATCTCCCCGGCGCGTTCCGGCTGACGGGCAAAGCGGTAGGTATCACGGGTATAGGTCTTATCCACCAACGCCTTTAAGTCGGCGGGGGGGATGTCGTCCATGTATTTGGAGAAGATGGCAAACGCGAGATCGGCGTAGGAGAGTTCGCGCCAGCGGGCGAGTTCTTCCCGGCTTATCCTGGGATAGGATTCCGGCAGGTAAAGGCCGCCGTCCGGCGCAAGTCCAGCCAGAAGGATGTCGCAAAAGGGAAGCGCAGGGGCGCGTCCACGGGTAGAGAGGTAACGCATGGCGGGGCAAACCCAAAATCCTGAATTTTACTCCAGATTGCGGAGAGGTCTGCCCCCAGCCGCCGGGTAATGCTATATCATACGAAGGTCTTGCCCGAACATCCCACGAAGAGAGGCGATTTGAGAAGGAGTAGTCAATGACCGGTTGGGTTTATCCAGATACTGTTGAGCGTGTTAAAAGAGCCTGTGCATCCTTCTTGAAGGAACAGATAGACGCGAAAGCCCTGCAAACCGTGCTCTATCAATCGGAGCAAGAGGTAGAGGCTGTTGAGGAGCAGTGGTTACGTTCTTTGTTGTCTGATGCAGAGAACAGACTGGAGGAGATCACATATACGGTATCTGGCGATGGGCTGAAGGCAGCAATGTTTGCGGTAGTTCAGCAATTGTTGAATGCCCTGTCCGTTTGTGAAGGGCAGAGCATCAAGTTCAAGACGAAATTCCCTAGGGACGTTTAGCATGGAGCAAACGGAATACATTAGCGAGAAGCGGCGTGAGTTGGTCTCAGTTGTGAACTCTATGCTGGCAGGCGAAATGCACCTGATCGAAGGTATCCGCCGGATATGTGCTCTTCGATTTGCTGTTGAGGATCCTGAAAACGAAGTATTTCTGGCGATTCGTGGGATTGAATCTGAAACGGATTTCTTCCCTCTAGGCTCAATGCGTGTGCGCTGTAGCCCAGAATATCTGAGGCGCATGGATGGAGAAATGCAAAGATATTTGTCCGAGACGCGGAGGTACATTTTTCAATCATGCCGAGAAATCATTAAAGCGTTCTCCCATCCTGATGCCCAATGAGCAGGATTCTGAAATTCCTTCTTGTCCGTCCCGTCAAAATGCCCAATAAGGGAGTGATAAAAATGGAAAAACTGGATAGATGTCGGGGTTACGTATCCCTTTCAGTTTCCCGAATTCAGGCGCCATTCAGAGCGTTTCCGGGCAGTTGCAGCGATTGATTTCTACCGTGATGTGGGCAAGCTGTCCAAGTTCGGCTATCTGGCGTTTGTAGTTTTCCGTGCTATCCGGCTGATGGCTGACGAGCGAGACAATGCAGCCGCAGGTGGCAGGGCCTATCCGCCAGATATGGAGATCAACCACCTTGTGATCGGGGCGGGCTTCCAGCGTTTGTGTAATTATGCGGGCAAGCGCGGTATGGTCTTCGGCATCCAGTAGCGTGCGGGCGGAAGCGCGAATCAGGCCCGCCGCCCAGTACAGAATCACAAACGCGCCTAAAATTCCCATCAGCGGGTCAAGGCGTACCCAGCCAAGATACGCGCCCGCAAGCAGGGCGGCAATGGCGAGTACCGAAGTCATCAGGTCAGCCAGTACATGCAAAAACGCGCCCTGAAAATTGTGATCCTGTCGGGCTTCTTCATGCACATGGGGATGTTCCTGCCCGCGCTCGTGCTCATGTCCAGCTTCATGGCTATGGCCGTGGTCGTCGCGCAACAGCCAGACGGCAATGAGATTGACAATCAGCCCGATGATGGCCACCAGCAAGGCTTCTTCGTAGGCAATCAGAACCGGCTCTTTCAGGCGGAATAGCGATTCGCCCAACATCAGGAGCGCCATGAGCGCAAGCAGAATGGCGCTGGAATAGCCGCCCAACGCGCTTACCTTGCCCGCGCCGAAGGTAAAGCGCGTATTGCCGGATTGGCGGCGGGCGTAGCGATAGGCAAAGACCGCAAGTCCCAGGGCGGCTACGTGGGATGCCATATGCCAGCCATCGGCAAGCAAGGCCATTGAGCCGAACAGGTAGCCGCAGACCACTTCCGCCACCATCGTAAAGAAGGAAAGCCAGACGACCCAGAGGGTGCGCTGTTGCCTTTTCTGGTCGGCGGAATCGAGAAAATTGTGGGAATGCTGCCAGGCGGCAAGGTCATGGGCGCTCATGGCTGTTCTTTCCAGTGAAAGACGGGGGCGCGGACGACGGCAGG
>JAISSL010000212.1 GCA_031273145.1 Zoogloeaceae bacterium
GGCGAACATCTGCCTCCCCAGCGGCTGCAACTGCATTATCTTGACGGACAGGTCGAGGTCGAGGCGTTCTTTTTACCGGACGCGCCGTTGCCGGACACAGAAACGCTCAAGGCGCGAGCTGATGTCTGGCTGGCGGAACATCCCGGTTATCGCGGCATCCGCTTTTATCGCATTCTCATATCGTAACAAAAGGGGAATACCGCTTGTTTGTCATGCCATTCATCCACTACAATCCCGATTCAATGACGTTGCAAAGGAGGCAGAATCATGAACGACACGCTTTTCATCCAGTGGCAAAAGCAGAATGAAACCGGGATTTCGCTGATTGACGAGCAGCACATCGGCATCGTTTCCATCATCAATTCGTTTCATTA
The DNA here is from genome assembly GCA_031273145.1 of Zoogloeaceae bacterium. Classification (GTDB taxonomy): domain Bacteria; phylum Pseudomonadota; class Gammaproteobacteria; order Burkholderiales; family Rhodocyclaceae; genus Azovibrio. The sequence continues at coordinate 375 of JAISSL010000212.1, forward strand.
CCTGATGGGCAAGGAGGCGGGCAACAGCATCCTGTATTCGAGCATCAGCGACACGCTGAAGAATTACTCCCGCATCCATTTCATCACCGAGGAGCGTATGCTTGAAGCATTGGGCTACCCGGAACTTGCGGCGCACAAGGAAATGCACCGAAATCTCACGGTGGAGATTGACCAGATCGAATATATTGCGATTCAGGACAATGACGCCAGACCGCTGCTGAATTTCCTGAAAAACTGGTGGGTTCACCACATCAACGAAGAGGACATGCACTACGCACAAGTCTTGCGTAAGATGGGCAAGCTGCGTGACTGACTGTCCCCCATTTTTCCGCGCCGGCCAGGCGTGGCGAGCATTTTTATTACCTTGCTGACCCTTCACGATTTCGATTTTGCTCTGCCGGAAGAGCTGATCGCCCAACATCCGGCGATGGAGCGTTCCGGCAGCCGCCTGTTGCAGGTTTTTTCTGAGCGTCATTTTGTGGATCGGCAATTCTCCGAGTTGCCCAGCCTCATCAGCCCGGAAGATTTGCTGGTCATGAACGACACCAAGGTCATCAAGGCGCGGTTTTGGGGACGAAAAGAAACAGGCGGACAGGTGGAAATTCTGCTGGAGCGTATTCTGGACGGACAGCACGCTTATGTGCAGATTCGCGCCAGCAAGGCGCCCAAAGCCGGAACGCGGCTTTTTCTGGCAGATGGCGCATTTTCCGTACTGGTCACCGGGCGGCGGGATGAGTTTTTCACCGTGGAACTGGCAGGGGACAGGGATTTCTGGTGGCTTACGGATACCTATGGCAGCCTGCCCTTGCCGCCCTATATCACGCACAAGCCCGAAGCTGAGGATGAAAACCGTTACCAGACCGTCTATGCCAGAAATCCCGGCGCGGTTGCCGCGCCGACCGCCGGGTTGCATTTTGACGAAGCGTTGCTGGAACGCCTTGCTGCCGCAGGCATCCGAATGGCGCGGCTGACCCTGCATGTGGGCGCGGGGACTTTTCAGCCGGTGCGAGTTGAAAATATCGCTGAACACCAGATGCACCGCGAACAATACAACCTGCCGCAGGATACCTGCGAAGCCATTCGCCTGACGCGGGAGAGAGGCGGACGGGTGATTGCGGTCGGCACGACGACGCTGCGCGCCCTGGAATCCGCCGCGCTGGCGGATGATTCCGGCTTGGTACGCGCCGGAACCGGAGAGACCGGAATTTTTATCACGCCGGGTTATCGCTTTCGCGTGGTCGACCGGCTGATTACCAATTTTCATCTGCCGCGCTCAACCCTACTGATGCTGGTTTCTGCTTTCAGCGGCCTTGCCACCATCCGCGCCGCCTACGCCCACGCCATTGAAAAACGCTACCGCTTTTTCAGCTATGGCGACGCAATGCTGCTAGACAGTCCTGCGGATAGCAAGACCGCCGGGAGAGCATCTTAACCTCTGCCCCGTTTTACGGGGGACGGTTGTAAAAACGCCCCCCGGAATAAGGGTGAGACCTTCACTCCATTTCATTTGCGGCTTCAAATTCCTTGAAGGCTGCCGCATACTCTTTCTTGGCTTTGTCAATCCGGGCTTGGTTACCCGATTCGTTGGCTGCCGCAAGTTCTTCGAGGGCTTTCTTATGATTTCTGAGAGCCTTTGTGTACCTGTCAGAGTCGTTACCGCCTGATTCAAGCTCCATCATCCAGGCTTTTGCCTTGACCCCAGGCTCCATCGTCCAACCCTTAGCCTTGAACCACGCTGCGGCTGATTCTTCTGTTCCACCATCCTCCTCAAAAGATAAGCGCAAATAGTCGCCATCATCAACCTGTGTCAACTCAGCCCCCCATGTTGCTGTCGCGCTTCCTCTCCAAGAACAAATACGCTTCCTCCAACGAAAACATGTTCCTTCATCTTCACAGGCTGTACCGCTTCTGGGTGGGTTTGGGGAACCCAACTTAGCAAAAGCTTCCTGTTTTAGCGCACGACCCAAATAGCGTATCTCCACCACCGCGTCTGGATGTTCCAAGTCTGGCGGTTTCCGTGGAAGAGATATTGTGCTTAGATGCGGCGGCTTACTATTAGCGCAGTCTGCAAGACTGCCTATTATCTTGCAGTTATAAGTAAAGCCGGCATTCGGTGTTTCTTGTGCGGCACGATCCAATTCTGCTTTGGTAGGGTTTTCCTTGTCTCTGATGGACGGATGGAAGTTGGCACCAACAAAATTCGGCTTGATCTTTTCCAGAGCCTCACTGGACGAAAGATTGAAATGCCTTACCAGTCCTGCCCTTGCCTGCCTGTAGCTCATGCCTAGTCCCACGCCTGCAAATTCAAGATTTTCGCAGTTACCGCTATGCGGCGTAGCCTGTAACTCTGGATCAATCCGTAACTCTTGCGACGGATTCGGCAATGATGGCATACCGCCCGGCGCTGTGCGCGGCGCGCTATCCTGACTGCTTTGGCTGCCTCGGCTATTTTGTCTGTCCTTGTACATTATCCACGCCACGGTTCCAACCGTTACTACCACAGCTAAAATCGCTACTATAACAACATGCCAAAAACCTTTCTCTCTCTGCCTTTGACGCGCTTTACATGACGTTAGAATGCGGTTGGTTGGAGTAACTACTTGATTGTAAAGGAAGTTTTGGGGCAGCATGGCTGAAAACCCTCCTGAAAAAACGCTGGAAGGGAACATCCCTTCCGCTTGACCATGCCATTGTATAGGCAAAATTATTATTTGGAGAATGTTTTTTCAATCGTCGTCGGCAAGACCCATCTGAATCGCCGCCATGAGAGTGGCTTCGTCCGGCGCGGTGTGAATAAAGGCTTCTCCCAGTCGCCGCAACAGAATCAGGCGCAGTTTTCCGGCATCAACCTTTTTGTCATGCCGCATCAGC
>JAISSL010000218.1 GCA_031273145.1 Zoogloeaceae bacterium
GAGGCTGCCGCATTGTGGCTTGGCAAGCGCACCATTGGCGGTATCTATAGACCGCTCTCATTATACTTCCACATCCCCTTCTGCAACACCATTTGTTATTACTGCGCCTGCAACAAAATCATTACCAAGGATCATGGCCGCAGCGCCCGTTACTTAAAATACCTTGCCAGGGAAATCGAATTGCAAGGCAGCCTTCTGGATGGCGGGCATGAGGTTGTCCAGTTGCACTGGGGCGGCGGAACGCCCACTTTTCTCTCGCATGACGAAATGCGACAGTTGATGGCGGCGACCCGGCGACATTTTCAGCTTGTTTCAGAGGGCGGCGAATTTTCCATCGAGGTCGACCCGCGCAAGGTAGATGCCGCAACGGTTGCGCTGTTGGGAGAACTGGGCTTCAACCGGATGAGCGTTGGCGTGCAGGATTTCGATGCAGCTGTGCAGAAGGCGATCAACCGGGTTCAGAGCGAAGAGGAAACCGCAATCGTCGTAGATGCTGCGCGTGAAAACGGGTTCAAGTCCATTTCCATTGATTTGATTTATGGCTTGCCCAAGCAGAGTGTAAAAGGGTTTGAGCGCACCCTGGAACGGATACTCGCCATGAATCCAGACCGGCTTTCGGTCTATAACTACGCCCATTTGCCGACGCTGTTCAAGCCGCAACGCCGGATTCACGAAGGGGATATGCCCACGCCCGACACGCGCCTTGCCATTCTCGCCTTGGCAATTCGAAAGCTGACCGACGCGGGCTATATCTACATCGGCATGGATCACTTTGCCAAGCCGGATGACGAGCTTGCCATCGCGCAACGGCAGGGACGGCTGCACCGCAATTTTCAGGGCTATTCGACCCATGCCGATTGCGACATGCTTTCCTTCGGCATTTCTTCCATCAGCAAGGTGGGGCCTACGTATTCACAGAACGTGAAAACCCAGGACGAATATTACGACCGGCTGGACGCGAAGGCGCTGCCGGTCTTTCGCGGGATTGAGCTTTCGGCGGACGATATTTTGCGCCGCGCCATCATTCAGGCGTTGATGTGCCATTTCGAGCTTTCCATGGAATCCATTGAAAGCGCGCATCTGATTGATTTCAAAAGTTATTTTGCGGCGGAGCTGGCCGATTTAGAGGAGATGCAGACGGCCGGACTGGTACGAATCGAAGGGGACTGGATTACGGTTTTGCCGCCGGGGCGGATGCTGGTGCGTGTCATTTCGATGGTCTTTGACCGCTACCTGCGCGCCGACCGCCAGCGGACGCGCTATTCCAGAGTTATCTGAGATTGACTGTATTACTGCCTCATTCATGCCGCCGTGGACGACGCTCAACTTCTCCGCTATAGCCGCCATATCCTGCTCGATGAACTGGGCATTGAGGGGCAGGAACGCATTTTGCAAAGTCATGCGCTCATTATCGGCGCGGGTGGATTGGGTTCGCCTGCCGCGCTCTATCTGGCTTCCGCCGGCGTGGGCACGCTGACGCTGGCCGATGGCGATACGGTCGACTTAACGAACCTGCAACGCCAAATCCTGCATACGGAAGCGCGTATCGGACAGACCAAGGTGGCGTCCGGCGCGGAATCGCTGGCGCAAATCAACGCGGGAGTGCGGGTCATTCCGCGCCATGAACGGCTGGAAGGCGAAGCGTTGGCAAACTGTGTGGCGGCGGCGGATGTCGTGCTCGACTGTTCCGACAATTTTTCCACGCGCTATGCGATCAACCAAGCCTGTGTCCAGAGCCAAACGCCGCTCGTCTCCGGCGCGGCGGCGCGCTTTAGCGGACAAGTGAGCGTTTTCGATTTTACACGCCCGGATTTTCCCTGCTATCACTGCCTGTTCCCGGACGGACAGCCGGTGGCGGAAGAACGCTGCGCCGTCACCGGCGTGTTCGCGCCCCTTACCGGCATCGTCGGCAGCCTGCAAGCGGCAGAAGCCCTGAAACTGCTCGCCGGTATCGGCGTAATCCCTGCCGGACGGCTGTTGCTGATTGACGCCCTCTCCCAAACCTTCCGTACCGTCGCCTTCAGCAAAGACCCGGCCTGCCCGGTCTGCGGGTCTTGCTGACGGGACTTGCAGACTGCGGAGTCTTGCGGGCGGCAGGTTGCCGCCCCTACGGACAGTCTATTGGCACTTCGCATTGAAAAACTCGTAGGGGACGCAACCTGCGTCCCGTCAAAAGGCTGGATTCCCGCCTACGCGGGAATGACGGAGTGGATTCCGCGACTTCGCGCGGAATGACAACCCGCCCCCGCCCGTCATTCTGCGCGTAGCGAAGCGAAGTCGCAGAATCCATAAATACCCGCCTACGCGGGAAGAAACGCAAAAGCATTGAACTCCCGCCTTCGCGCCGCCCTGAAGGACAGAACTCAAACCGAAATATTCCGCACAAATTGCAGGATGTTAATCGTTGTGTTATTTTATACATAGCGATGCCATGACCCCGTGATGAAAAACACGGGAACCTCTTTTTTTGTTCCACCCCTTTAAAGGAGCTACACCATGAAATGCCGCAAGCTATTTTCAACCTTGTTGTTCGCCTTCGCCCTGCTTTCCCCCGCATACGCCGAGGAAGTGACCGTCGCCGTCGCCGCCAATTTCATCGGCCCCATGGAGACGCTTGCCGCCGGGTTCGAGCAGGAAACCGGGCACAAGGCCGTCGTCTCGTCCGGCGCAACCGGCGCGTTCTACACGCAGATCAAGAACGGCGCGCCCTTCGATGTGTTCTTTGCCGCCGATAGCGCCACCCCCGCCAGACTGGAAACGGAAGGCGACGCAGTTTCCGGCAGCCGCTTTACCTATGCCATCGGCACGCTTGTGCTTTGGAGCAAGAAAAAAGGCTTCGTGGATGCCAAGGGTAACGTGTTGAGCAAAGGCAAGTTCGCGCACCTTGCCATCGCCGACCCCGAAAAAGCGCCCTACGGCGCGGCGGCAGTGGAAACGCTCAAAAAACTGGGTAAATTCGACGCGCTTCAGCCGAAATTCGTCACCGGCAACAACATCGCCCAGGCGCATCAGTTCATTGATACCGGCAACGCGGAACTGGGATTCGTCGCGCTCTCGCAGGTCTACAAGGACGGCAAGCTGACGGATGGTTCAGGCTGGATCGTGCCGGATAATCTCCACGAGCCTATCGTTCAGGATGTGGTGCTGCTCGTGAAGGGCAAGGATAATCCCGCCGCCGCCGCGCTGCTGCAATACATCAAGGGCGCAAAAGCGGCTGCCGTTATCCAGTCCTACGGATACCGAATCGCCAAATAAAATTGCCTGCCGCCAAGGTAGATGAAAAAAAATCCCGCCCCGGCCAAAAGGCCGGGGTTTTTGCGATACATTTGCCAAACTCGATACCTTTGCCAAAACAGGTTCGCGCATGGACAGTTCCAGTCTTACCGCCATCTGGCTCACCTGCAAGTTAGCGACGCTGACGACCCTGCTCCTGCTTCTGGTCGGGACGCCCATCGCTTGGTGGCTGGCCAATACCCGCTCGCGTCTGAAGGGGCCGATAGGCGCGCTGGTGGCTCTGCCTCTGGTGCTGCCGCCCACGGTGCTGGGGTTTTATCTCCTGATTACCTTCGGGCCGCACGGCTTCATCGGGAAGGCGATGGACGCGCTGAACCTGCAACGGCTCCCCTTCACCTTCGCCGGACTGGTCGTTGCCTCCGTCATCTATTCGCTGCCCTTCGTGGTGCAACCGATTCAGAACGCCTTTGAAGCCATCGGCAAACGCCCGCTGGAAGTCGCCGCCAGCTTGCGGGCTTCACCCTTCGACGCATTTTTCACGGTCGCCCTGCCCCTGGCGCGTCCCGGCTTTGCGACCGCCGCCATTCTGGGCTTCGCGCATACGGTCGGCGAATTCGGCGTGATCCTGATGATCGGCGGCAACATCCCCGGCAAAACCCAGGTGCTCTCGGTCAAGATTTACGATTACGTGGAAAACACCAACTACACGCAGGCGCACTGGCTGGCGGGCGGGATGGTGTTCTTCAGCTTCTTCATCCTCCTGCTTCTCTACGGCAGCCGCAAACGGGCGGGCTGGAGCCGCTGATGATCGGGCGTTTTCGTATCCACTACCCCGATTTCACGCTGGATGTCGACCTCGCCCTGCCGGAGGCAGGCATCACGGCGCTGTTCGGTCCGTCCGGTTCCGGCAAGACCACGATTCTGCGCTGCATGGCCGGACTGGAACGCGCGGCGGGCGGGTTCCTCTCCATCGCGGATGAAGTGTGGCAGGACGAACCGCGCGGAATTTTTCTGCCGACCCACAAACGCCCGTTGGGACTGGTTTTTCAGGAGACGAGCCTCTTCCCGCACCTCTCCGTTCTGGGCAATCTCCGCTACGGCATGAAGCGGGCAGGCAACGCCAAAGGCGAAGGGTTCGATGCCATGCTCGACCTGCTGGGCATTCGCGCCTTGCTTGAACGCGATCCTGAGAGCCTTTCCGGCGGCGAGCGGCAGCGGGTATCCATCGCGCGCGCCCTCTTGACCCGCCCTCGCCTGCTCTTGATGGACGAACCGCTCTCCGCGCTCGACATGAAGCGCAAGCTGGAAATCCTGCCCTATCTTGAGCGGCTGCGCGACGAGCTTTCCATCCCGGTGCTCTACGTCAGTCATTCCCTGGATGAAGTGGCGCGGCTTGCCGACCATCTGGTGCTGATTGAGAACGGCAAGGCCATTGCAAACGGCGCGCTCATGGACGTTTTATCAAGGCTTGATCTGGATGCCGCCTTTGCCGGAGAAACCGGCGCGGTGCTGGAAACGACGGTCGTCGCGCACGAGGCAGATGGCTTAACCCGCCTGGAATTCCCCGGCGGCCACATCTATGTTGCAGGGCACGCGCATAAGATCGGCAACCGTCTGCGTTGCCGTATCCACGCCCGCGATGTCAGTCTTGCCCTGAACGCGCATACGGATACCAGCATCCTGAATACCCTGCCCGCTACCGTCGTCGCCATTGCGGATACCGATACGCCCGGACATGTGCTCGTACAACTGAAACTCATGGACGAAAAATCCCTGCTGCTGGCGCGTATTACCGAACGATCCCGGCAGGCGCTCGGCATCAAACCCGGACTTGCCGTCATCGCGCAGGTGAAATCGGTGGCGATGCTGCGTTGATTGTTCGGGCATGAATGGATAAAAAACTTTCCGCCCGCGCCTCATTTTCTGGAAATATTCTGCGTAAATGATAACAATGCTATACAACATATGACGGCCTGTGGTACATACTGAAACAAACGCCCCGGAAGTTTTCGGACAACGGCGAAAACCCAAGGCATTGAACGCGAGAACCTTTCCAGGCGGAGTATTAGATGAATAACAGAGAAAGCATATTTTCCAAATATCGCAAAATCATTTTTGCGGTCGTCCTTTTCATGGTGGCAGACGCGATCGTCATCGGCATCAATTTTTACAGCACCTTCAAGGCCGATGAATCCGCCGTGTCCATCAACCTCTCCGGTCGGCAGCGGATGATGTCGCAGCGCATGACCAAGGCGCTCCTCATCATGGAACGCAGTCTGGAAGAAGGCAATGCGGATGGCGTCAAGGTCAGCCTCAGAGAATTGACGTTGACGGTCAGGCGCTTCGACCGCACCCTGATGGGGTTCCGCGACGGCTCCATGGTGACCGGCGGCGACGACAACCCTACCTTCTTGACCCAGGTTGATACGGATGAATCCCGGAAGTTCATAGAGGATGCCTACGAGATATGGACGCCCTACATGGAGCGGTTGAGGCCGCTCATCAACCGGGACAGGGATTCCTTTCGGGATTCCACATTCAAAAGGAAACTGACGGACGCCAGAACGCTGGAAAACGTAAAAAACCAATTCAGGGCGGAAGAGACTTTCACGGATGAAGAATTCAAGGAAAAACTGGATTACATGGGCAAAAACCCCGCCCAGTTCAAGGCGGAACTTGCGGCGGCGGTAGATTTTGCGCTCAGAATCAACGTAAAGCATGAAGAGCCGCAAAACAACCGGGCGCTCTTAAAACTCATGAACCTCCTGACCACCGATCTGGAGCGCGTTGCCAACAAACGCGCCTCTACCCTGCGGGTCGTTCTGGTCGTCGGCATCCTGTTTGCGCTCGTCAACTTCGGTTATACCGTCGTCGTTTCGATTCGTGATCTGGTCGCGGGCGACTAAAAACTCGCCGTGGCGCGCAAGGAAACGGCGGAAATTCTTGAGACCGTGCGGGAAGGGCTGTTTTTGCTGGTCAAGAAAAAAAGAATTGGCACGGAATTCTCGAAATCCCTGCCCGACATCCTGCGAATGGAGATTGCGCCGGGCGCAAGTTTTCTGCCCTATCTCGAAGCCATTGCCCCCAGGAATGTTTACGAAGCTGCCGTGGACTACATC
>JAISSL010000251.1 GCA_031273145.1 Zoogloeaceae bacterium
ATCTGGAAGCAGTGGAATTCCTGCTCGGCAAGATACGCTCCACCAAAAACAACGGCGAATTCTTCGACGCAATGCGTAGGGGCTAGGCTACGCCGACGGGTTTGAGGATAGCAGCATGAGGCGCATTTCAGTTCTGGCCTTCGTCGCGTTGCTGGTCTTCTCGGCTTGCGGCGATTCGCCACGCTTGCCCAATCCAGTGGAATCGAAAAATGGGATGAGCTACATCCCCATTGACGACACTGCTTTTCTGATCCCTGAAAAGACCTGGCTGACGGGATTTTCCCGCCGTTCAACCGACGGTTCGGTGGGGAGCATTTCGTTGCACGCCACCATTCCCGACGTACAGCCGTGGAGTAAGAAGCGTCATGTGGAAATGTACGGGTACGGCGGAATGGGGGGCAAACGTCTGGAGGTAATGCTGTCAGGCGATAGTGCTGGGCACATTGAAAGGTTCTATCACGTTCCGAACAGTCTTCGTTCGGGGCGCACGGCGATGATTGAGGAACTCAGCGTGTACGCAGAGCAAGGGTTGAAGAAATATCGCAAGGATCAATATGATGCCCGGTCTGAAATGTGGATTGAGGAACCCAGCGAATACGCAGAGCAAGGGTTACAGAAATATCGAGAGTATCGATATAACGCTCAGTCTGGAAAACTTGAACCATATATGTGGACAGTCTTCTATGAAGTAGTTGAGGATAATCGGGTGAAGTACTTCATTAGCTGCCACGAAGATCACAAGCGCGGAAGTTGTAGTTTTGACTTTCCTGTTTCCAGGACGATCATGGCCAGCGGGTATGTCGATCACCGTCATCTGAAATATATCGTTTCAATGTTTGACAAGATGAGCGTCAAAATTCAGGAATTTCAATCCGCCGGGCTGGCCTATCGGGCAGCCAAGGCACGCAATTCAGGAGATAACCCATGATGAAAAAACCGGCGCTTATCTGTCCTGCCGGGAGTTTGCCCGCGCTCAAGAACGCCATCAACTGCGGCGCGGACGCGGTTTACACCGGCTTCAAAAACAGAACCAACGCGCGTAACTTTGCCGGACTCAATTTTTCCGATCAGGCGCTGGCGGATGGCATTGCCTACACCCACGCCAGACAGCGGGAAATCCTGATTGCCATCAATACCTATCCCCAGCCGGAACAGGTCGGGGAATGGCGCTCTGCCGTGGATAACGCGGTGGGGCTTGGCGCGGACGCGGTCATTCTGGCCGATGTCGGTCTCTTGGCCTACGCCCGCGAACGCCATCCCAACCTTACCCTGCATCTCTCCGTTCAGGGTTCCGCCACCAATTACGAAGCCATCAACTTCTGCAAACGCGAATTCGGCATCCGCCGCGTCGTCCTGCCGCGCGTGCTGACCCTGGCGCAGGTCAAAGCCTTAATCCAGAATACCGACGTGGAAGTCGAAGTGTTCGGCTTTGGCAGCCTGTGCGTCATGAACGAGGGACGTTGTTGGCTTTCTTCCTACGCAACCGGCGAATCGCCCAACACGGTCGGCGCGTGTTCGCCCGCCAAATTCGTGCGTTGGGAAAAACGGCAGGGACAGACGGGCGAACCGCCGGGAGAACATATGGATGCCCGCTTGAACGGGATTCTCATTGATTCCTTCTCCCCTAATGAACCGGCGGGCTACCCCGCGCTGTGCAAGGGACGCTTCGAGGTGCGCGGCGATACCTACTACGTGCTGGAAGAGCCGACCAGCCTAAACGTGCTGGAAATTCTGCCGGAGCTAATCAAGATTGGCATTTCCGCCATCAAGATTGAAGGCCGCCAGCGCAGCCCCGCCTATGTCGAACAGGTCACCCGCACCATGCGCGCCGCCCTTGACCGCGCGATCACCTCGGTTGCCGAAGGACGCGAATACAAGATCGAACCCGGCTGGCAGGCAGAACTCTCCCGCGTGGCGGAAGGCCAACAAGCCACCCTGGGCGCCTACAGCCGCCCGTGGCGTTAGGTCTTGGTCTTGGCAGACGGCAATTGAAAAACCATAGGCGCGCGGACGGCACTGGGCATCCCCTCTCCCACTTGCCATTCCCGCGCAGGCGGAAATGCCGGTAAAATATCGGCTTGGAGAAGGCAATCAGGGGAATGAAAATGCTTCGGATGTTACGCGGATGCAAAGGCTGGTGGGTTGTTTTTCTGGTTCTGGCTGGAATGTTTGCCGGGTGTTCGGATGAATCCGTCAGGCGCGCGGCAGAACAGGGAGACGCGCGAGCGCAGTTCAACCTTGGCGAGATGTACGACCAGGGACGGGGCGTCAAGCAGGATTATGCCGAAGCCGCAAAATGGTATGCGCGAGCCGCGAACCAGGGCGATGCGGAAGCGCAATTCAGCCTTGGCTGGATGTATGTCGTGGGGCGGGGCGTAGCGCGGGATGAGGCAGAAGCCGTGCGGTGGTACAGACAAGCGGCGGAGCAGGGACATACGGCTGCTCAGGTAAATCTTGGGATGATGTATGCCGAAGGCCGGGGCGTAGCCCAGAATGATGCCGAGGCGTTAAGGTGGTATGAACAGGTAGTGAAACAGGAAGGCGCAAAACCGGGGAGCGCGGGTATGAACGCGGGGGTTCAGGATATCCTCACGACGCTGTTTGCCAAAGCCGGTGGCGCGGACATGAAAGCAGATGCCGAATCTGCGGTATGGCTTAGCAATGCGGCAGAACAGGGATTTGCTGTTGCCCAGTATGGGCTTGGCGTGATGTACGAAAAAGGTCTGGGCGTGCCCCAGAATGATGCCGAAGCCGAGAAGTGGTATCGAAAGGCGGCAGAACAAGGAAGCGAAGAAGCCCGGATGGCGCTTGAAGCCATGAAAAGGTAGAGATTCGCTCCCCTGCGATTCGCTCCCTCCAAAAGACGCAACAAGGCATTTACGCGCCTCGCAAGATGGGGCGCTCAACTTGGGAGCTTGATTTTGGGTAAATGCCAGTATAATACGCATGGTTGCGGGATAGTTAAGGAGAAATATAATGCTTCGAGGAATACGCAAATGCAGAGGCTTGTGGGTTGCCTTTCTGGTTCTGTCTGGAATGCTGCCTGGGTGTTCGGATGAATCCGAAGATACGCCGGTGGTGAGCAAAGCCAGTCCTGAAACGGCTGAACGCGCGGCAGAAGAGGCTTATCTGGCAACGATCAAGCGCGCGGCAGAAGAAGGCAACGCGGAAGCCCAATACCGCCTGGGACTGCTGTACGAATTCGGGATGAACGTCGCCAGGGATGAAGTGCTCGCCGTAAAGTGGTATAGACAGGCCGCAGAACAGGGATACGCAAAAGCCCAGGTTAGCCTTGGCGGGGCATACCTTGGCGGGAAGGGCGTCGCCAGAGATGATGATGAAGCCCTGAAGTGGTACACACGAGCGGCGGAACAGGGAGATTCGTTTGGTCAATTCACGATTGGCGCGGCGTATGAGTATGGCTGGGGCGTGGCGCTGGATTATCCTGAAGCGGCAAGATGGTATAGATTATCCGCCGAGCAGGGCAATGCGGCAGGTCAAACGAGCCTTGCGGGGATGTACAACTTAGGCTTGGGCGTCGCCAGGGATGCGATTGAAGCCAGAAAGTGGCTTCGCATGGCGGAAAAGCAGATTGCCAGGGATGAAGCGGAAGCTCAGGCATTGACGCGCAAGGCAGAAGAGCGCAACCTGAACCCAAGGCTCCCGCAATCTCCGCCGCCTGTGGCGGAGTCAGACGAGACAAAGCGTTGATGGGAGCCGAAGGTTCCCCATGAAATACAGGGCAATTGGCCTTTGCGGGCGGCAATGTTTTTTCAATTGCCGTTTGCAAGACACTCCAGCACGGCGAAGGCCAGGGCGTAGGCTTTTTCGTCGCTGATGGAAAGATGCGCCGTAATCCTGAGTTTTTGCAGCCGTTCGGCAAGGGGCGGCGCAAGCACAAAAAAGGGACGCCCTTCCGCATTGTGGGCAACGGCAATGTTGATTGGCGTTACCGGAAAGCAGAATCCCGTTCCCAAAGCCTTCGCAAAGGCTTCTTTCGCCGCCCAGTGTCGCGCCAGAAAACGTCCCTGTACGGCAAGGTTCTGGCGG
>JAISSL010000257.1 GCA_031273145.1 Zoogloeaceae bacterium
CCCCACCTTTTCGCCGGGTTTGCTGATGCGCGCGGCCAGCCGCCCAAGGACGAGGGACATCTTCAGCAAATCCTGATAGGTGTATTCCACCTGCTTGATGTCTTCCACGACATGACAGCGGCGACCATGCAGGCGGATGACGTTGCACAACGTGCCATAGAGGGTGCGATAGGACGGTTGCGCCAGCGCCATTTCCTGCATCAGACGGCGCAGGGCTTCGCCCGATTTGTGGCGACGTTCCTTGGCATTGGCGTCTGCCGGAACCGACAGGGTTTTGGGCGGCAGAATCGTGAGCGTGATACGCGGAAAAAGCTGGCGCGACCAGCGGGTCATTCTGGAAAAATAGCTGCGGCTCAAGCCATCCAGCCGCACTGGCAACAGGGTTGCGCCGGTTTTTTCCGCCACGAAGGCGGGGCCTTCGTAGACCTTCATCAGCGCCCCGGTCAAGGTAATCCGGCCTTCCGGGAAAATCACGACCGGATGCCCGGATTCGAGCAGCCGGATCACCTGTTTGACGGCCATTGGATTGGCCGGATCAACCGGCAGATAATCGGCCAGCGCGTTCAAACCAAAGCGAAAGAGCGGATGCTTCGCGTATTTGGTATGCACGACGAATACCGGCTTCGGGATGGGCAGGAACAGCCCTAACAGAATGCCATCGAGAAAGGACTCATGGTTGGCGATAATCATCAGGCGCGCATGGTTTCCGTCCCTGACCGCCAGCGCCTCGTCCATTCCCTGCACCTGCACCCGAAAGAGCAGACGAGCCACGGCGCGTAACGCGGCGCGAAATAGCGCGAGAAACATGTCCCGCAGCGGGTTTGATTTTGTCATGTTCATGATTTTCGATATGTCAGGTTAAAAAATGGTGACTGTGTTGCCATCTGCATGATTGCCGTCCGCAAGACCTAGCAATTCTGCCGCACGTAGGCGAGCACGTTGGCGAGCGTTTCTTCCAGCCAGTGCCGGTCAATCCAGAACCAGACTTCCTTGCCGATCTTTTCCGAACCCAGCACGCCGGATTCGTGCAGAACCTTCAGGTGGTGCGACACCGTGGAACGCGCCAGGGTCGAGACGGCGGCAATCTGCCCGACGTTCAGGCGTTCGCCCTTCTCGAACAGCAGCAGGATGCGCTGCCGGTGCTCATCGCCCAGGGCGGTGAACACCCGCGCCATGGGCTGCCATTCAGGCGGGATGGAAGAGGTTTGCGTGCCAAGGTTTTTCATATCGAAAAGTTTAGTTATATCGTTATGAAAAGTCAACCGGGGAAACAAAAAAATTCTGCAAGATAATGTACTGCCGGAAAACCTTCAAAGAAAAGGGAAAGCCCCGTTGCCGGGGCTTTTTCGGTCGGGTTGTGGACCTGATTACCCTTCTGGGCGCGTTCCTTCTCAGGTCTGACATCCATGATGGATAACTGCAACTATTATATGGCGGAATTACTGGATTGCAAGAAAATATACCCTTGATTTTATTGAATGTTACTTTTTTGCAACCAATGCCTACGCGGGCTTGGCCTCATTTTCTTCCTTCCATGCCTTGTTCCATCGGTTTTCCCTTCTGTCCAGCGAGGGAAAACGCTCATGGACTGCCTGCCTGGTTCCTCATTTGCAGGATAAACTCTGCGGTATTCTTGATGTGTCGGGCAGGAAAGGCAACTATCACCGCGCTTTTAGTTGCGCCGCGCACAATACCAGGCACGCCCAGGAAAATCCTGTCCCTGCGCCTGGAGTAATACCACTGCCTCTGCGGGATTTCGATGCACAGCATCGCCTCCTCGCCAAATTCGCGTATGGCTTCAAGACTATCCGCAAGCAGTGTTTCCGCCGACAACATCAGTTTTCCTCCCTTTTGCAGGTTTTGGGTGTCATGCAAGACAGATATGCAGTCTAACATATTTTTCCAAAACTACCTGTCCAGAGGGGACTATGGCAACTGTAGTCGGCTATGGTTGCTTTAACCGTGGCAGAATGGTTTGCGGCAGATTAGCCCTGCTTACTCAGGACTTGCAACGTCCTTTTCATACTGAACAGGCAAAGAGAAAAGCCCAGACCCGGAGAATCATCCGTGCCTGGGCAGGCTGTGTTGCGCTCTGGACGCGCTCAGAAACAATCTGATTGAGCTAAACATCCTGGCAATCTTTCGTCTTGAATGGAACGAAACGGGATTTCCTCACCAGTGTACAGGTCAGAACTGAAAGGCGATGGGAGTGGCTCTAAACTGCCCTTAACATCCGCAACCGTGCCCGCTTGCAGGGCGTCAAGCAACATTTTGGCCGCCTCGTTTCCCTGTTTGGCAGACTGGCCGAACCAGAACATTGCTTCCTCTTCGTTCTCGTCAACCCCGCTACCCAAGTAGTACATCACGCCAATGTTGTACTTTGCGGTCGGTTCATTCTGTTGCGCCGCGAGACCGAACAATCGCCCTGCCTCTTTATAACTCTGTTGCACGCCGCGCCCGTGGTAGAACATGACGCCAAGGCTGTTCATCGCAGGCGCATGGCCTTGCAATGCCGCAGCCTCCAGCCATGAGACAGCCTCAAGGTAGTTCAGTTCGCGGGTAATCAGGCTGTCGGATTCGGCCAGTTCAAATGCCTTGACCAACTCCCTGACCATGGCAGTAACCTCGGCAGACTTCCCACGGCTCAAACGGGTTTGCGCCTCCACATGCCCAACAAAGGCATACACGGCTACGAGCAAGAGACAGGTTGCTATCAGACACAGGTTTTTGACAATGGTTTGCGGGTTCATTTTTTTCCTCTAAAAATCAGGTTGGACTCGAATCAGCTACCTAAATCCTTCCTGGCCGCGCGTAAATATTTGTACAGGGTCTCACGGCTGATCCCGTACTCTAGCGCAAGCTGCGATCTCGTATACTTCCCGGTCGCATCCCGCCGCAGCAACTCTGCCATCTGCATTGGGTTAAGCAATTTCATCCGATCCCCTTGCCGCTTGCGGTTAGCTTTGACAACCGCATCATGATCCGGGGATTGATGCGCCCAACGGAAAACTGTGGTGGCGGTCATGCCAAAAAGACGCGCTGCTTCTCGCTGTCCGCCCCCTTCCGCCAGAAAAGCCAGTACAGTCGGCTTCAGAGCCTTGTATTTATTGTTGCCCATGCAAATTCTCCTTCTGATAGCCAAAGAATCCATTACTGCGTAGCACAGGCGTGAGCCTGATCACGCACCACTTGCCTTGGACTCGTTTTCCGCACCCTTGTCCATCGAAACCACGTTGCCCAAAACCGCGCCAAAGAACTGATCCGCCTCTCTCCAGGTAATCCGTTCAGGCATGGTGCCGTCCTCAATTTGCTGGCGCAACACCGTGATGGCTGATTTGAACATTTCCTGCACGACATAGGCAAACTGTTCGCGGGTCAGTACCTCCACGCCCAAATCCAGATACTTGCTACCGACTGTCTCTGCGTTCATATCGTTGAGTTTCCTGGCTTTGCGAGCGGGCATCAGCATTTCCTGTAGCGTTGGAAAGTGCAGAGCATATGCGGCGACTGCCGCAAGAATGAGCGGAGTCAGCAACACCACAGCATAGACATCGCTCACCCCGGTTGCGCCGAGATGCCAGCCCACTATGGCAACGGAAACAAGCAACATGAACAGCATAAGGAGAATGAGAATGCGAGTTTTCATGATGATCTCCCAAAAATGTCTTTTTAACACAATCCCGCCTAACTTCGGAAACAAAATTACCTTGCCTCTGCGTTACTGGGCGAATTTAAGCGGCATGGCTTTCGGGCATGACTTCTGGTATATAATTTGGATATTTGGTTTTTAGGATTCCTCATGGCAACTGAACCCACAGAACCGCCGCCTGTCCCCTTCCCCGTACCCGCTTACATCAAACCCTGGCGGAAGTGGGAAAAGCATGAGGACGAGTGGCTAAAAAAGGCATACACAACTGCCACAGTCGAAACCTTGGCCGAAATGCTTGGGCGCTCCCGGCTTTCCGTCTACCACCGCGCCAAGGGACTCAAACTCCATGGCGCAAGGCGCGCCAATGGAATCGTGTGGTCGGAAAAAGAAATATCGTATCTGAAGGAACACTACAAGAGCCAGCCCAAGGCAGAGATCTCCCGCGCGCTCAATAAAAGCTGCATAGCCGTTTACAAAAAGGCGAAAGAGCTTGATTTGGCGCGGACATACAGAGCGCGCAACCAGGAAGTGACTCTGCGTTGTATGGTTAATCTCTCTGCGGAAACCATTGCCTTCGCCAGAAAACTCGGCAAGGGCAACTTCAGCGAAGGCATCCGTATCGCCTTGCGGCAGGCAGAGGAAAAAGAGACAGCTTGAGAAGAGAGGAAGGGCGTATCTGGCCTTGCGCCCTGCCCTTACGGGCTTGCTTACAACTGGGACGGTTGTTTTTTGAGGATAATTCTCTGGAAAAGCCGTGCCCTGTAACAAAATTTCCAGCATTGGGGCGGCTCTGCCTGACTTTGCCGCGAAGTTAAGCAGAAAGGGTTTTGCCTATGCTTTATGATATATTGCTATGAAGGAATTTTTTAAGGATTCATCATGGCAGAACAAACCGTAAAACCCCCGCCCGTCCCTTTCCCCGTGCCCGCCCACCGCAATTCTGGGAGGAAATGGGAGCCGCACGAGGATGAATGGTTGCAAAGGGCGTTTGAAACAGGCTCGATCCAGACGCTTGCGGAGATGCTTGGGCGCTCGCAGCAATCCGTCTTCCAGCGCGCTAGGGCGCTTGGCCTGAGCGGGGAAAAAAGTCCGAGGGGTATCTCATGGACGGAAGCGGAAATAGCTTATTTGCTGGCGAACTACAACAAGCAGCCCAAGGTCGAAATCGCCCGCGCCCTCAATAAAAGCACTCCCTTCCTGTACAAAAAAGCGAACGAACTGGGTCTGGTCAAACGCTACAACACCCAATACAAGGGCAAAAAAATACGTTGTATGCTGGTACTTGACGAAGAAATCGTTGCCTTGGCTCGTAGGCTGGGCAAGGGAAACTTTAGCGAAGGCGTCCGTATTGCGCTCAAACGCGCTGAACAAAGCGAAAATGGTTAGGCGTTAAGGGGCGGGAGCGCAGGTCTCCATCCCTACCCTCATCCGCCAACTTGATGCCTGGGGCGTGTTTTTCTTTGTCCTGGAGGTAAGCTCCATACAACTATCGCCTGTAACCCTTGCAAATAAAGGATTTTAAAAATCGAAAATTCAAATCTACCGTCAAAAATACTGACAAATCAGTGATGCTACCCCCCTTTTTTTGTACATACAATTCAGTAATACATGCTGCGTAATAACCGCATGACCGGCGAGATGCAACAGTCCGCCACGCGGATACGGCGCTTGCCTGCCAAGCCGGATACCCGCTCAGGATTCATCGCCCGGGCAAAGCCGGGGCAGGCCATGACCAACAAGGGAACGCCTGAATCCGCGCCA
>JAISSL010000036.1 GCA_031273145.1 Zoogloeaceae bacterium
GCCACCTTGCGATCCATGCCGATGAACCATTGCGCCGTGGCGCGGTAGACGAGCGGCGTCTTGTGCCGCCAGCAGTGCATATAGCTGTGGGTGATCTTGCCGTGCGAGAGCAACGCGCCTGTTTCGGCGAGTTTTTCGACGATGACGGGGTTGGCGCTCCAGATGTCCATGCCGCCAAAGAACGGCAGATCGGCGGCAAAATGACCGTTGCCTTCTACGATGGAGAGAATTTCATCGCTGCCGCGCCCGTAGGCCAGCCATGAATTGAAGTCCTCCACGCCGTGCGCCGGAGCCGAATGCACGATGCCCGTCCCGGCGTCGCTCCCGACGTAGTGGGCAAGATAGACCGGCGAAGGACGGTCATAGAACGGATGGCGAAATTCAATGCGGTCAAGCACCGCGCCCCTTGCGGACGCAATCACCACGCCCGCAAGCGCGTAACGCGCAAGCGCCGATTCCGCCAGCTCCCGCGCCAGCACGAGCAAGCGTTCGCCGGTATCCACCAGCACGTACTCGAAATCGGGATGGACGTTGAGCGCCTGATTGGCGGGAATCGTCCACGGCGTCGTCGTCCAGATGACGGCGGCGGCGGGTTTTTCCAGACGCGGCAGACCAAAGGCCGCCGCCAGCTTGTCAACATCCCCCGCCGGAAAGGCTACGTCAATGGTCGGCGACTGTTTGTCGGCATATTCCACCTCAGCCTCGGCCAGCGCGGAACCGCAATCAAAACACCAGTTCACCGGCTTCAAGCCCTTGAACACGTAGCCCTGTTTCACGATTTCGGCAAGCGCCCGGATTTCGTTCGCCTCGTTGGCGAAGGCCATCGTCAGATAAGGATTATCCCAATCACCCAGCACGCCCAGGCGGATGAAATCGGCCTTCTGAAGTTCCACCTGCTCGGCAGCATAGGCGCGGCACAGTTCGCGCGCCTTGGCGGCGGGCAGATGCTTGCCATGCGTGACTTCCACCTTGTGTTCAATCGGCAGGCCGTGGCAATCCCAACCCGGCACATAGGGCGCGTCGAACCCGTCCAGCGTCTTTACACGCACAATGATGTCTTTCAAGATTTTATTGAGTGCGTGGCCGAGGTGCAGGCTGCCGTTGGCATAGGGCGGGCCATCGTGCAGGATGAAACGGGGACGACCGGCGCTTGCGGCGCGGATTTTCTGGTAGAGCTTCTTCTTTTGCCAGTTGGCAACCCAACCCGGTTCGCGCCTGGGCAGGTCGCCGCGCATCGGAAACGGGGTATCGGGCAGGTTGAGGGTTTTTCTATAGTCAGTCGCCATGAGGATTCATCCTGAATGTTGGGAAAACCAGCCGCGCGCCGCTTCTGCGTCCTGCCCGATTTGCGCCTTTAAGGCATCGAGCGACGGAAAGCGGCATTCTTCGCGCAGCTTGTGCAGAAAATGGACGCGCAGGTGCGCGCCGTAGCAATTACCCGACCAGTCGAGGAGATGGACTTCCAGCCGGGATTGCGGGGTATTGCCCACGGTGGGGCGGATGCCGACATTGGCGACGCCCCGCAGACGCGCGTCGGACAGCCCTTCGACTGCCACCGTAAACACGCCGGAAAGGGCAGGCCGCCGATGCTTGAGGACGATGTTGAGCGTTGGAAAGCCAATCTGCCGCCCAAGCTGGTTGCCATGCGTCACCTGTCCGGCGATGCTGTAAGCGCGTCCGAGCAGACGCGCCGCATGGTTTAGGTCGCCGGCCTCCAGCGCCTTGCGGATGGCGGAACTCGATGCCCTCTCCCCGGCAACGGACAAGGTGGGCATGGCTTCTACTTCAAAACCATGCGTTTTTCCCGCAGCCTGCAATAAGGCGAAATTTCCGTTACGCGCCTTGCCAAAACAGAAATCATCGCCAATCAGCAGATGACGCGCGTTCAGGCCGCCTACCAGCACCTTCTCGATGAACGCTTCCGCATCCAGACTGGAAAAGCGGGTATCGAACCGCTGTATATGCGCGTGCTGGACGCCATTGTCCCCAAGCAGCAACAGTTTTTCCCGCAGGGAAGTCAGACGCGCCGGCGCGTTCATGGGAGAGAAAAATTCACGCGGATGCGGCTCGAAAGTCAGTACCGACGCAGGCAGCCCCCGTTCGCCCGCCCGGTCGGCAAGCAGACTCAAGAGCGCCTGATGCCCAAGGTGCAGACCATCGAAGTTGCCGATGGTAAGTACGCAGGGCTGTCCCTTTGGGGCGTGAAAGCCACGAAATAACCGCATGGTCGCCAAAAAAAGTGTTGATTATAAGGCAACGAGCAGAACGGTTGGGTTTTGCAGAGAGGTACTGGCAGACTTCGCTGTCCGCAAGACCTGTGGCGGGACGCAGGTTGCGTCCCCTACAAACATTTCAATCGCGATGCCATTGAATTTGTCCGTAGGGGCGGCGGATGCCGTCTGCAAGACCTGCCGCCCGTGTCATGCTTTGTCACTTTTTGAACCATCCCGAAACACAGGATTTGACCGCCGCGCACACGCGACCATGCAGCTTGCCGAAATGCAGCAGGAAGAGAATCGCAAACAGGATATAGGCCAATGTGCCTGCGATCCATACAATGCGGACGACAATTCCCCAAATGCCATCCAGTGTTTGCATGAGTGTCTGGATAAACGGCGGCGGCCAGAGAAAACTGAAAAAACAGATAGTCAGACCCGCATAAGCGAGAAGCATGATAGCGCCAACGCAATATTCC
>JAISSL010000286.1 GCA_031273145.1 Zoogloeaceae bacterium
TTTTGCGCGGTAAAGGCAATGGCATAGCCACGGGCGAGGACGGCTTCCGGGTTCAGTTGCCGAAGCGATTGGGCAAGCCGTTCCACTCCCTGCTGTTTTTGTGTGAATAGCCGGGAAACGGCTTTCTGCAAGTGGCGGCCTTGAAATGCCAGACGTTCGCGGCGAATGGCAATTTGTCCGGCAGGCGAAGGCAGCCGGAAAGCAAGATGATCCAGTTGTTCTCCCCAACGCCCCAGGCGGCGTTGCCAGCCTTGTTCCAGTCGTCTGGACAAGGCGGCGAGACGGTCAAGGAGCAGGGCGCTATCCGGGCAGATTTGCTCGGCGGCGGAAGTGGGCGTGGGGGCGCGCAGGTCGGCGGCAAAGTCGGCAAGGGTGAAGTCGGTTTCGTGCCCGATGCCGCTCATGACCGGCACGGCGCTGGCGCGAATGGCGCGGACGACGGCTTCTTCGTTGAATGCCCATAAATCTTCCAGACTGCCGCCGCCCCGGCAGAGGAGGATGGCCTCGCAGCCGGACGCAGCGGCGGTTTTGAGCGCGGCGGCGATTTGTTGGGCTGCGCCTTCGCCCTGAACGGGGGTGGGAAAGAGGGTGATGGAAAGATGAGGGGAGCGCCGCGCCAGCGTGATGAGCACGTCGTGCAGGGCGGCAGCCTGCGGACTGGTGACGATGGCAATGTGACGGGGAAAGGCAGGGAATGGGCGTTTGTGTTCCGGCGCGAACAATCCTTCGGCTTCCAGCTTGGTTTTCAGGGCGAGGAAACGCTCGAACAGCGCGCCTTGTCCGGCCTGACGCATGGTTTCCACATTGAGCTGATATTCGCCTCGCGCTTCGTAGAGGGTGACGAGCGCGCGCGCTTCTACCTTCTGGCCGTTTTCCGGGCGAAAGCCCAGAAGCTGCGCCTTGTTGCGCCAGATGGTGCAACGCGCCTGAGCGTTGGCGTCTTTCAGAATAAAATAGAGATGCCCGGAAGAGGCGCGGGTGAGATTGGAAATTTCTCCGGCAACCCAGAGCAGGGGCAGGTTTTTTTCCAGAACGCTACGCGCCATCTCGTTTAGTTCGCTGACGCTGAACATGGGCGGGGAAGACGCTTCGGAAGGGGAGAATGAAAGGGGCATGATGACGCGGTTTCACTTGCAATGAGGGGCTGGTGGCACAAACAGCATGACATCTGGCGTATAATCTGGCGTCACTTTATGCAGCTATTGGAAGCGCGCGATGAACGCCAAGCACAACACGAAAACCAGTATACCGCAGAACCGGCTCTACTACGGCGACAATCTGGACATTCTGCGGAACAGGATTGCAGCGGAGAGCGTTGACCTCTGCTACATAGATCCGCCCTTCAACTCCAAGCGCAACTACTTCCAGATTTACAACAATCAGGGCAACGAAGACCGGGCGCAGGCGCAGGCGTTTGTGGATACGTGGGAATGGGGAGACGAGGCCGAAAAGGGCTACGACTACATCACGGACGTAGCGCACCTGAACAGCGGAAAACTCACCGAGCAGACGGTAGCCCTCGTCAAAGGGTTGCGCGAAGTGTTGGGCAAAGGGGCGTTGCTGGCCTATCTTGTTCACATGACGCTGCGAATCGTGGAAATTTACCGCGTTCTGAAGCCTGCGGGCAGTCTTTATCTGCATTGTGACCCGACCGCCTCCCATTACCTCAAACTCCTTCTGGATACGGTATTTTGTGGGCAACATGGAGATTTCAGGAATGAGATCATATGGTGTTATACGGGGCCAGGGTCGCCCGGTATGCGGCAGTTCATGCGGAAGCACGACATCATTTTCTGGTATTCCAAAAGCCAGACATGGGTCTTCAATTCCGATGATGTTCGTATTCCACACAGCAAAAAAACATTGGAGAACTACAAACCTGGGCTAGTTGGTTCAGGATTTGTTGATGCAGAGCATAAGATACACAAGGACGGGAAAGTCCCGGAAGATTGGTGGGAAATTGCCATAGCCCCCAGGGGAAAAGAGTATCTCGGCTATCCCACCCAAAAACCAGAGGCGTTGTTGGAGCGCATCATCAAGGCCAGCAGCAACAAAAAAGACGTGGTTCTGGATGCCTACTGCGGTTGCGGGACGACGGTTGCGGTCGCGCAGCGTCTGAAACGGCGCTGGATAGGCATAGATATTACCTACCAGAGTATTTCGCTCATTTTGAAGCGGTTGAAGGACAGCTACCCGAAAGAATGGAAAAATATTGAAGCAAACATGCTTCTGGATGGCGTGCCGCGTGACATGGCATCCGCCGAGGCGCTTGCTCATCGCAAGGACGACAAGACCCGCAAGGAGTTTGAAAAATGGGCAGTTCTGACCTATTCCGACAATCAGGCGCGAATCAACGACAAAAAAGGCGCGGACGGCGGCATTGACGGCATGGCCTTTTTTCTGGTGGATAAAGAGACCAATGGAAAAGCCGTATTTCAGGTGAAATCCGGTGGCGCAAAGCGCGACACGGTGGCCACGCTCAATAGCGACCGGCAACGGGTAGGGGCTGAAATTGGCATTCTGATTACGCTGGATGAGCCTACGAAACCCATGCGGGATGAGGCATTGGCGGCAGGAAAATACAAACATCCGTTACTCAATCGGGAATATGCCCGTATCCAGATCGTCACGGTTGC
>JAISSL010000001.1 GCA_031273145.1 Zoogloeaceae bacterium
CGCGCTACGGCAAAGCAGGTCAAGGTTGAGGAAAAGCCGGAAGTCCGCAAGGCAGGCGGCGTTTATTACACGCCGGAATACATCGTGCGCTACATCGTTGCGCAGACGGTGGGCACGCTCATTGCGGGCAAGACACCGGATGAAATCAGCGAGATGCGCTTTGCCGATATTGCCTGCGGGTCGGGCAGTTTTCTGCTCGGCATCTATGATGAATTGTTGCGTTACCACGCCGAGTGGTACAACCAGCCAGATCATAAAAAACAGGCAAAGGCAGCAGGATGCGTTGCAACTGAAAATGGGGGCTGGCGGCTTTCTCTGGCGCAGCGTCGCAACATCCTGCAAAACAATCTGTACGGCGTGGATTTGGACTGGCAGGCAGTTGAGGTCGCGCAGCTTTCCCTGTTTTTAAAACTGCTTGAGGATGAACGCGCTGCCAGTGTCCAGCAATACCGGCTGGATTTTGGGCATAAAAAGAACATGAAGAAGCTGTTGCCGGACTTGAGCCGCAACATCTTGTGCGGAAACAGCCTGATTGGCTGGGATACTGTAATTCCGTTCAGACTGAATACAGAACAAAAGTTAAAGATAATCCCGCTTGATTTTAAGATTGAATTTCGGGAAATCATGCGTTCAGGCGGGTTTGACGCAATCGTGGGAAATCCGCCTTATCTCAATATTGACGATACCTGGGGCAGAGGCGATTTCCGGCTCAAGGCGCTCAAGACTGCCTATCCGCTGATTTACAACGATAAAACCGACCTTCTGTTCTATTTTCTTGCCCGCGCAACGCAACTATCACGGGGAAGAGTCGGCTATATCGTCTCACGCGCTTTCCTTGAGGCATTCAAGGCCGATAAGTTACGTGTATGGTTACTTCAGAAAGCAGCCATTCGCAGCATCATTGATTTTCGTAACACCTTGATTTTCAAAGATGTTGGCATTACCACCTGCATTGTGGACCTGGCGGTTGGCGACCCGCCTGGACAGATTGATGTGCGTAAGCACCGCCAGAATCAACCGCCAGAGCCGCCGTTACATGCCGCGCTTGCAGACCCTTCGCAATTTGAAGCAATGCAGGTGCCTCAAACCCGGCTGGGCGCAGACCCGTGGGCACTGACTACAACCGATGTTGCGGCGCTCAACGCTAAACTGGATGCGGCAGGCACGCGCCTGGACAATGTTTTACTCGTTGGGCAAGGGATGCAGACCGGACTCAACGCGGTATTCGACGGGCGAACCGCCGCCGAGATCAAGAAATGGCGCGTGCCGCGCAGCCAGGTATTCAAACGCGCAACGAATACCGACATCCAGCGTTATCAGATATTGGATCGGGAAGAGTATTTGCTGTACCCATGTGTTGATGACTTTGCCAAACTGCCGGAAGGTGTACGCGCGCACCTGACCGCACATGCCGCAGATTTGAAAAAGCGCGCCGCCTACCTGCGGGGAAATTGCCAATGGTGGCAATACACCTGGCCGTTGCACGCCAATTTTTATGGGCAACGTAAACGCATCTTGTGCCCTTATCTGGCTCAATTCAACCGATTTGCGCTAGATGAGGACAATGTATTTTTGGGTCTGACTGACACCACGGTATGCTTTGAGAATGGTCAGCCAGAAAACCTGCGTTACCTTCTCGCCCTGCTCAATTCCCGCTTGTTGACTTTCCGTTTTCGCAGCATCGGCAAACTCAAAAGTGGTGGCATTTACGAATATTTCTGGAATAGCATCTCGCGCCTGCCAATTCGCAGAATTGACTTTTCCAACCCGCAAGATGAATCCCGCCATGACGACATCGTTGCCTTGGTCAACCAGATGCTTGAAGCCAAAAAACAGGAATCCACGACAAGCGGTCAGGCACAAGAAAATGCCATCCGCGAATGTGCCACGCTGGATCGCCAGATAGACGAGCTGGTCTACGAGCTGTACGGCCTGACCGAAGAAGAAATCAAACTGGTGGAAAACGGAGCCGCCCATGCCTGAACGCATTTTTGGCCTCGTTGTCATCGGCGATGAAATACTCTCCGGCAAGCGTCGGGACGCGCATTTTGCGAGGATTGCCGAACTCATGGCGGCGCGGGGACTGCGCCTTGCCTGGGTCAATTATCTGGGCGATGACCGAAAACAACTGGCAGACACCTTCCGGCGCAGTCTGGCGGCTGGCGATGTGGTGTTTTCCTGCGGCGGCATTGGCAATACGCCGGATGACCATACCCGTCAGGCCGCCGCCGACGCGCTCAATGTGCCGCTTTGCCTCTCCCTGGATGCCAAAGCGGCGCTCGAACAGCGTTTCGTAATCGAACTGAAAGGCGTCCTATCGCCGCAACATGCGCTTTTGGGAACCTTCCCTTCCGGCGCAAAGCTCATCCCCAATCCGGTCAATCGCGTTCCCGGCTTCATGATTCGTGAGCATTATTTCGTTCCCGGCTTCCCGGAAATGGCGCATCCGATGCTCGAATGGGTGTTGGAGACTTTCTATCGGGATTGCTTTCACCAACAGCCGCGCGTGGAAAAAGCCTTTATTCTGACCGGCGAAATGGCGTATGAATCGGCGCTACTCGACCTGATGGAAACCGTGGTCGCCACCTGGCCTGCCCTGCGCCTTTTTTCCCTGCCCGCGCTCACCAGACCGGGACATCGGCAACTGGAATTGGGCGTGGAAGGCGAAGCGGAAAAAGTCGACGCCGCAATGGATTTCATCCGGCAGGCAGTGGAAAAACGCGGCATTGCCTGGAGATGGCGGGATGCCTGAAACAAACTTAAAAGACTGGCAGGACGGATGGTGGCGACAGGCTCGCAAAATCGCCAGCCCCAACTTTTCGCCCCGTCCGCCAGGGACGGAAATTTCCCTCATCGTCCTGCACAGCATCAGCCTGCCGCCGGAAACATTCGGGGGAACATGCGTGGAAGATTTTTTTCTGAACTGCCTTGATTGCGCCGCGCATCCCTACTTTGAGAACTTGCGCGGCCTGGAAGTTTCCGCGCATTTTTTCATCCGCCGCGAAGGCGCAATTACCCAGTTTGTCAGCATCCTCGACCGCGCCTGGCACGCTGGACATTCAAGCTGGCAGGGACGGGAAAACTGCAACGACTATTCGATAGGCATCGAGCTGGAAGGCAGCGAACACGCGCCGTTCGATCCCCGCCAATACGCCGCCCTCTGGCAACTCCTGCCCGCCTTGTTTGATGCCTGCCCGATTACCGCCATTGCCGGACATGAACACGTCGCTCCCGGTCGCAAGACAGACCCCGGCGCATACTTCGATTGGCAAACCCTGAAAAAACGCCTGCCGGGAAAAATCACGCCCGTCTGACCCTTGGAAAATTGTGTTGGCTTTTGCCAAGACTTTGGTTAATTTTAATGGGGCTTGTCAAAAAATGTCCGTCTTGTGCGGGCGAAACGTCATCCCGCTGCGTTAGTTTTTATCAATTTCATTTTTCCGTTCACGAGGTCAAAATGATACATATAAGAAGATTCCGCATTCCCAAAATCTTCATCTACGAAAAAACTTCTATTCAAGTGAATAAAAAGTTGACATTCTGATCCACGGATGTTGTAACTTGCAGAGGGGTACTCATAACCAAATTCGTAGGTTATTCCGCGGAATAGAAATTTTCTGAAGGCACGCAAGCCCTCTTCCCGATTGCCTTGACGAATTTTGACTCCGCCAGATATTTTCTGAGATAAACGAGCGTCCGCTTATCGGGAAACAAGGTGGTGCGTAAATTTTTCCTTGGAGCTGCTTTGCCGTCTGACTGAAGGGCACTCCAATCAAAGAATTCCCCTGTTTTGTCAACAATCTGAACCAGCCAGTCATCCGCACTGATTTCGGCTCTGGCGCTTTCCTGAAGCTGCGCTACCGCTTTATCCACTTCCGGCGGGCAGGCATGGGCGGACATGACCAGCAGCAAGGCGGCAAGGGCATACAGGCGCTTCTGCCAAGCGAAGCGTGAGGAGAGGTTCTTTGCATGGGGTGTCATTTCAGTCAACTCCGGGGATGTCAGGACGCAATCAGAGCACTTCTGCGGCGTGGTCGGCCAGCCGGGAACGCTCGCCGCGCTGCAAGGTGACATGGCCGGAATGCGGCCAGCCCTTGAAACGATCCACCACATAAGTCAGGCCGGAAGAGCCTTCCGTGAGATAGGGCGTATCAATCTGCGCGATGTTGCCAAGGCAAACGACCTTGGTGCCGGGACCGGCGCGGGTAATCAGGGTTTTCATCTGCTTGGGCGTCAGGTTTTGCGCTTCGTCAATAATCAGAAACTTTTTCAGGAAGGTGCGCCCCCGCATGAAATTCAGGGATTTGATCTTGATTCTCGATTTAATCAGATCGTGCGTGGCGGCCTTGCTCCACTCCCCGCCATAATGACCAATCCCCCCGCCTGAATTTGTGCTTCCCAACTCTTCGGAACGGCAAAGCACTTCCAGATTGTCTTCCAGCGCCCCCATCCAGGGCACCATTTTTTCTTCCTCGCTGCCGGGCAGAAAACCGATGTCTTCCCCGACCGGCACGGTGACGCGCGTCACGATAATTTCCGCATAGCGCCGGATTTCATGCACCTGATTCAGACCGGCTGCCAAGGTCAGCAGGGTTTTGCCCGTGCCCGCCTGTCCCAGCAGGGTCACGAAATCAATTTCCGGGTTCATCAGGAGATTGAGCGCAAAACTCTGTTCGCGGTTACGCGCATGAATGCCCCAAACCGCGTGTTTGGGATGGGTGTAATCGGTAAGAGTCTCCAGAACCGCCTTTTTTCCGGCTACTTCCTTGACGATGGCGGCAAACTCCGTCTTGCCGTTTTCCCCTTCCAGATACACAAATTCATTGAGGAGCAACTCCGGGCAAAGCGGGCCTTGCACCCGGTAACTGGTCTTGCCGTCGGATGGCCAGGATTCCATCCCCTGCCCGTGTTTATCCCAAAAATCGGCGGCAAGGCTCCGGCAGCCCGAATAGAGCAGGTCGGTATCTTCCAGCACATGATCGTTGAAATAATCCTCGGCTTGCAGATTAAGGGCGCGCGCCTTGATCCGCATGTTGATGTCTTTCGAGACGAGGATGACCTCCTGCTTCGGATGATGCTGTTGCAGATGAATGACGACCGCGAGAATCTGGTTGTCGTACTTCGTGGTGGGCAGGGCAGGCGGCAACTCGGTAGAGATGGCCTCGGTCTGGAGAAACAGCTTGCCCGTCGCCATGCCCCGGCTTGGCTCATCGAGCGCAATGCCTTCATCAATGGCGTCTGCGTAAGCCAGCATTTCATCCAGGGAACGGGACACCTGACGGGCATTGCGGGCGATTTCCGACATGCCTTTCTTGTGGTTGTCGAGTTCCTCCAGCGTCATGATGGGCAGGAAGATGTCGTGTTCCTCAAAGCGGAACAGGCTGGTCGGGTCGTGCATCAGCACGTTGGTATCCAGAACAAACATCTTTCGATTTACGACTTTGCGGGATTTTGCGGGCATGGCATCAAGGTTCGTGGCAAAGGTTGAAAAAAATGGCGCGTAGGCGCGAAGGGTAGCATTTCATCCGCATGATTGGGTAGGTTTTCCGTATCAATCGCGGGAAAATCATGCAATTTTTTTCCAGTCAGGAAGAGCGCAGAGCCAACAGGTAAGCAACACTGGGGCAGGAACGGATAATTTCGGTAACAAATTGGATTTGAAAAAAAAGATTTTTGTCTTATCATGAAGGATGAGATAACCTTTGCAATGAAAGGAAAAATCATGGCAATGACAGCCCCTGTGGCGCTTCAGTCCTTGGTCAATGCCAACAACGCCAAGACGGTTGCTGATACGCCAGCCAATTCTACCCGTTCCGCCAACGTCGGAGCGGCGCGGAGCGCGCTTGAGGAATCGAAGGAAAAAACCTCGCTTTCTCCAGCATCCAGCACCGAAGTCAACATCAGCGAGAACGGACGGGCGCGCTTGCAGGCAGAGCAGACAAACGCAGCTGCCACGCCGCAGATGAATCAGGCTGCCAACGCGCAGCAGGTTGCGCGGAACGCGCCGGTTGCTACGGCAAGCAGAACGGCGGATACGCAGAACGACCCCATGTTGACGGGCACTGCGCCGGTTACGCCTGCCGCTGCCAATGCAAC
>JAISSL010000046.1 GCA_031273145.1 Zoogloeaceae bacterium
TCAACCACACAGTCGCAGGCCATGTTCCACAAGATCGGATGGTCTTTCTCCCGGAAATGCTCCATGCCCAGATGGAGCAGGCAATGCGCCAGCACGCGCGCCCATTGCTCCGGCTCGGCGCGACGCTTTGGATTGCAGTAGATGTACCCGTCGTTTGTTACAAAGGCAAATTCGGCGGGATATTCCCTTCTCTCGTTTCGCTGGATGTCCGCCTTTCGGTACAGCGGATAAAACAAGGGGTGGTTCTTGACCATCTGGCAACCGGCGTTAAACTGTTGCGTCGCAATGTCGTTCTGTTCCTTTTGCTGCTGCTTTGTTTTTGACATTATTTTTTCGCCGCCAACCGGGGAAGGTCCCGTATGACTTCCACCACAAACCAGTCAGGCAGGGCGCTGTCGTCTTCTGAAGCCACGGTCATCTGGGCAATTTCAAGGCTGATATTCGCCAAATCTCTCATAAGGGCTTTTGCGCGAAACGCCAAATCCTGGGTCGCAGGGGAGAGGCGGTTCTTATCAGGCGGGAGTTCCTTGATGAGCTGCGTCTTGAAACTTTGCGCCAGAAAATAAAGGGCATCCCGGTCTTGCGCGGCATGCGGCCACTTCTGCTCACCACTGATGATGGCAGAAAGCGCGTAGCGGTTGCGGATTTGCTTGACAAAAGCACGGAACTGGGTTGCGTGGTGGGAAGAGAGACAGCCGAAGGCCAAAATTTCCAGTTGTTTTTCGGTGATGTCCTTCCCGTAGCTGGCGATGGCATCAGAGAGGATATGCCAGGAACGGGGCGTGGAAAAGGGTTCTTCGGTTTTGGGCGGCTGCTTCCAGAGATGATCCGGGCGCAGGCCGATGTATTCAATGATATGGGGATGAATCCCGTTGCGAGCCGCCCAATCGAGCCAGTCACGATGGGATGCGATCAGTTCTACATGGAACATGCGGTTGATGAGGGCGGAAGACATCGGCTTGACGATGGCGTTGTCCTGGGCACGGTTGCCCGCGCCGATGATGATGGAGCCTTCGGGCATGAAGTATTCGCCAATCCGCCGGTCGTGAATCAGGCTGTAAAAGGCTTTTTGCACTTCCTGCGAACACGCATTGAGTTCATCCAGGAAGAGACAGTAAGGGCTTTCTCTGGCGATGATGCGAGGCGGGCAAAATACACTTTTGCCTTCGATGATCTGGGGCACACCGATGATGTCCTCCGGCGCGAGTTGGCTACCCAGAAGCGAGACGCAGGGCAAGCAGAGGGAATTGGCGAAGTTTTCGACAATGGACGACTTACCGATACCCGGCGCGCCCCAGATAAAGACGGGTCGAACCAGCGCCACATTCAACAGCACATCAAGCAGTTGTGCCTGGTTCACGGTAATCGGGATGTTCATATGCGATCAATTGTTCAGGGGAGAGTGCCATTTCACAGGCAAGGTAACCACTGGTTCTACCTCGTCATGTGGGTTGTGTGACCATAACTCCAACCGGTTTAGTATCGCCCAGAATGTGCAGATGCAGGTGCGCCACCTCCTGCCCGCCAACCAGCCCGGTGTTGATGATGGAACGAAAACCGTTGGGGCTGCCATGTTCTTTTGCCAGACGGTGCGCCACGGAAAGCATTCTTCCCAACACCGGCTCGTCCTCCGCGCCGACCTCGGCAAGCGAAGCGATATGCCGCTTCGGAATCACCAGCAGATGCGTCGGGCGAAGCGGGTGGATGTCGTGGAACGCATACACCAGATCATCTTCAAATGCCTTCTTGGAAGGAATCTCTCCCTGGATAATCTTGCAGAAAATACAGTCGGTCATGGTGGCTCCTTGAAATAGGGTTACAGGCGTTTGCGCCCGGATGTCGTTGTTTTTTCAGAGGCAGAGGCGTTGAATTCTACCTTCCCGCCTCCGCAGGAATGACTGGGGAGGTACAAGCCACATGAAACTTGGCTTATAATTTCTGCTATCATTTTTTCATGTAGCTACTGAAAGCGCACGATGAGCCAACGCCACGCCAGACGCGACGCGACAACCATTATACCGCGTCTTGCGGACGTTACAACGGCAGCCTGGGACGCCCGGAATATCCGAATCTGGTCAAAGCCGCGTGGGATCAGTGGCGGATTGACCGCGACCCCGGCAAGCCGCCAGTTTCCGCGCAAAACATGCCACCCGAAAAGTTAAAATGCGTGAGCCAATCTGAAATATCAGTTTGTCACACGCCCCCTTTTGTGTAGAGTAACCCTTTTCTCCGAAAGCACACCATGAACGCCAAGCCAACCAAACCACGCAGCCATCCGCGTACCCAGGCGCAGAATCAGCTCTACTACGGCGACAATCTGGACATTCTGCGGAACAAGATTGCGACGGAGAGCGTTGATCTCTGCTACATAGACCCGCCTTTCAACTCCAGGCGCGACTACTTCCAGATTTACAACAATCAGGGCAGCGAAGACCGGGCGCAGGCGCAGGCGTTTGTGGATACGTGGGAATGGGGAGACGAAGCCAAAAAGGGCTTTGAGTACATCACCGACATAGCAAACCTGAACAACGGCAAGCTAACGCCCAAGACGGTAGCCCTCATCAAGGGGCTGCATGAAGTGTTGGACACAGGGGCGTTGCTGGCCTATCTCGTTCACATGACGTTGCGAATCGTGGAAATTCACCGCGTCCTGAAGCCGGCGGGCAGTTTTTATCTGCACTGTGACCCTACAGCTTCGCACTATTTGAAACTAATTCTTGACGCTGTGTTTTGCGGGCAAGGAGGAGAATTTCAAAACGAAGTCATATGGAGTTATAGAAGATGGCCAACGAAAGCAAGCCGTTTCCAAAGAATGCACGATGTCGTACTGTTTTATACGAGGTCTACCAGGCCAGAAACTTTCAGCACTTTATTAAACGCGCCAACTGCAAGTTCCATAAAGCGGTGGAAAGGGAAAACTCAAAAAGTTACGTTTGACGAAAGTGGTAAGCGAAATCCAACTCTCGAAGCAGGCGAAGATTCAGCAGGAGTGGCTATGAATGATGTTTGGGATATACCTGTTATCGCGCCTGTAGCTAAAGAGCGCCTTGGCTACCCCACCCAAAAACCAGAGGCTCTGCTTGAACGCATCATCAAGGCCAGCAGCAACGAAGGGGATGTAGTTCTCGATGCCTACTGTGGTTGCGGAACGACGGTTGCGGTCGCGCAACGTCTGAAACGGCGCTGGATAGGCATTGACATTACCTATCAGAGTATCTCGCTCATCTTGAAGCGGTTGCGGGACAGCTACCCGAAAGCGAAGGATTGGGAAAAGATTGAAAAGGCCATGCTACTGGATGGCGTGCCGCGTGACATGGCATCCGCCGTGGCGCTTGCCCATCGCAAGGACGACAAGACGCGCAAGGAGTTTGAAAAATGGGCGGTGCTTACCTATTCCGACAATCAGGCGCGTATCAACGACAAGATGGGCGCGGACGGCGGCATTGACGGCACGGCCTATTTTTTGGCTGACAGAAACGCCAAGGGCAAGGATGTTCTCGGAAAAGCTATCTTCCAGGTCAAATCCGGCAAGGTTCAGCGAGACATCATCGCCAAGCTGAAAGGCGATTGCCGATGGGAAAATCCCGAGCAAAGGGCTGAAATTGGCATCCTGATCACGCTGGATGAACCCACCAAACCCATGCGCGATGAGGCATTGGCAGCCGGAAAGTACGAGCATCCGATGCTCAAGAAGGAATACGCCCGTATCCAAATCGTCACGGTTGCCGAGATTCTGAGCGGCGCGCGGCTTGACCTGCCAATGGCGCGGGACGCGGTAAAATCCGCCGAAGCCGTTGGCGACAAAGGGAATCAGGACACCTTACCCGGCATCAATAGCGACCAGTAACCGTTCTCTTGGTATCCCTGGCCTCCCCTGAATGCGAGCCTCTTTCTTCGTCATGGCTGACCTCCTTACGATCAGTATGACAACCGGACAACTTGCGGCCCAGAAAACCGGACAGACTGAAAACCGATAACAGCCATGCAAACTGGGCTTGTGGGAGAACGCAAAGCACAATATCATCCCTGTTTATTTTCCCTGTTTTGGGACACTGTTTATGTCTTCGTTCAATTTTTCTACCTCGTTCCAACACGCTGCGCGCGGTTGTTTATTGGGGTTGAGCGTCCTTGCCGCTACTGTCCATGCCGAAGCATGGCAGCCAGACTCCCTTGAATTCGCGGCGATACTTGCGGAGGCGAAACCGGATGCTTCGCAAAAATCTGGCAAAAGCGCCCCTGCTTCTGCGAAAGACCCCGTGGCGACGGATGACTACTATGAGATGCTGGTCGGCGAGATGGCGCTGACGCGCCGGAATTTCTCCCTGGCCGCAACTGCCTATCAGGATTTGGCGCGGCGCACGTTGAAAGAGGACATCATCGAACGCGCCATCCAGATTTCGCACGCGGCGAACGATTATGAAGGGGCGCTGGAATTGCTCGCCCTCTGGAAGGCCAATGGCAATCCCGATCCGGTTCGTTTTGCCGTGGCGCAAACAGAAATCCTGATCGGCGCGGGACGGATTCTGGAACTGGAAGAACCGCTCACCTTCCTGCTGGAACGCCATCCAGAGCAGCGGGAGGGCAATTTTCTGATGATCATGAAAAGGCTGGGACGCAATAACGACGCGGCGGCAAGCTATGCGCTCATGAGTCGTCTGGCAATGCGGTATCCAAAGAGCGCGGCCGCGCAGGTCGTTCTGGCGGTAACAGCCGATCAGGCAGGCGAAAAGGCGGCAGCGCGACAAGCCATCTTGCGCGCCCACGAATTGAAGCCGGATTGGGAATTGCCCCTGCTGATGCAATCTGACTGGCTTGCGCGGGATATTTCCGGCAAGCAGTCAGTCGCCCCGGAAGAAATAGAAGCGCATCTGGCGCGGCTGGAAAAATTCCTGAAAGCATCGCCAGACAACAGCAGCATCCGAATGCAGTTGGCGCGGCTTCTGATTCTCGCCGGCAAGGAGCCAGCCCTTGCGCACAAACATTTTGACCGTCTGCTCGTGGAGCGCCCCGACAATCCGGCAATCCTCTATTCCGCCGCGATGCTGGCCATCCAGTCGAACGATATGGAATCCGCAAGGCAGGTGCTGAACCACATCCTGACCATGCCGGTCAGTGGCGACATGGCGCATTTCCTGTTGGGACAGGTTGAGGAAACATCGGGCAACAAGGCTCTGGCCGCGCAGTATTACGAGCGGGTGCCTTATGGCTCGTCGTCCTATTTTTCAGCAAGGGCGCGTCTTGCCTGGATGCTGGCGAAGGATGATTTAGCCTCTGCCCGCCGCGCCATTCTGGCAAGCGAAGTCCGGGGGCCGGAAGAAACCATGTGGCGCAAACAGGCGGAAGCGCATCTGTTTTGCGAAAATGGGCAAAATGCGGAATGCTACACGGTGCTGGTTAGCGCCTTAAAGGAATTTCCCGATAACCCGGAGTTGCTCCTCTATGCCGCAATCACGGCGGACAAGCTGCAACGCTGGACGGAGATGGAAAAGCATCTGCGCCACATGATGCAGGCGCATCCTGAGAATGCGGAAGCGTATAACGCGCTGGGGTATTCACTGGCCGACCGGAATCTGCGCCTGCCCGAAGCCTATACCCTGATTGCCAAGGCGCGCGCGCTCGCGCCCGACAGCCCGCACATTCTGGATAGTTATGGCTGGGTGCTCTACCGCCAGGGCAAGCTGCCGGAGGCGCTGGCGGCGCTGGAAGAAGCGTATGCCAAAATGAACGACCCGGAAGTGGCCGCGCACCTGGGCGAAGTGCTCTGGAAACTGGGGCGGCGCGACGAGGCAATGACCATCTGGCAGAAGGAGCGCGAAAAATCGCCCGACCATGTGGTGTTGAAAGAAACATTGCAACGCTTTGCGCCATGAAGTTTTCCGGTCATTTTTCGTGTTTGTTGCTGGCGGTTTTCCTTTCTGCTTGTAGCCTATCTACGATGTCCCTCAG
>JAISSL010000106.1 GCA_031273145.1 Zoogloeaceae bacterium
GTATTCGGTAGCTTGTCGAGCGCGACAATGGCGTTTGTCACGATCTGGCAGGAATCGCCCAGATTGGAACCCAGGGCAACGTAGGCCAGCATTTCTGGAGCGGAATCAGGCATCGTTCACAGGCGCGGATTCTTCGGAATATTCCGCGTTTTTCGTCGGCTTGCTCCGCCGTTTGCGTCGCCGTTTTTTATTGCCGTTTGCTACCGGCAGCAGCATTTCCGCCCGCGTTTGGGTATCGGCTTCCTGAAAGGCGAGCCACCAGTCCGGCAATTCCGGCGCGATTTCCCCGGCCTCGGCGCGTAACAGAAGAAAATCATAGGCGGCGCGAAAGCGCGGATGCGCCAGAATGCCATAGACCCGTTTGCCGGAGCGTTGTTCCAAGCGCGACTGCAACGCCCAGATTTCCTTGATGTCGGCGGCAATGCGTCGGGTAATGGCGAGTTTTTCGCCCTGGGTTTGCAGGACATCGCTCATGGCCTGGAACAAGGCCGTCTGTGGCGGCTCGCCTTCCTGACAGAGTTTCTGCCAGGTGACATTGACTTCCCGCCAGAGCAGGACGGCAAAGAGAAAGGCGGGAGAAGAGGTTTTGCCCTCGCGGATGCGCTGATCCGTGTTGGCAAGCGCGAGCTGGATGAACTTTTCGCCCTGCGGGTCGTGCAGCGCCATGTCCAGCAAAGGCAGGGTATCGTGTTGCAGCCCCTCGGCGCGTAAGGCGGAGAGGCATTCGATGGCATACCCGGAAGTGAGCATTTTCAGGATTTCGTCGAACAGACGCGGCGTCGGCACGTTTTCCAGCAAAACGGCCATCTCCCGAATGGGGCGACGCGCCTCAGGGTCTATGAACAGCCCCAGTTTGGCGGCAAGGCGTACCGCGCGCAGCATCCGCACCGGGTCTTCCCGATAGCGGGTCTTCGGGTCGCCAATGACGCGCAGTGTCTTTTGTTTCAGGTCGGCAACGCCGTGGTGGTAATCGAGGATGTGTTCGCTAACCGGGTCGAAATAAAGGGCGTTGATGGTGAAATCGCGGCGGGCGGCGTCTTCGGACTGGTTGCCGAATACGTTGTCGCGCAGCAGGCGACCATGCGCGTCGGTTTTTTCGGCATGTTTTTCTCTGCCCCGAAAGGTCGTGATTTCGACGATTTCCCTGCCCATGTAGGCATGAACAATCTGGAAGCGGCGACCGATCAGACGGGAACGCTTCAGGCAACGGCGCACCTCATCCGGGGTGGCATCGGTAGCCACGTCGAAATCCTTGGGCGTAATGCCGGTCAAAAGGTCGCGCACCGCGCCGCCGACGACATAGGCTTTATGTCCCTGTTGCTGGAGCGTTTCGCAGACCTTGCGGCTGCCGGAGCTGATCTGTTTTCGGCGAACCGGATGGGATTCAGGCGGAATGATGGCGGGTTCGACAGCGCGCGCAAGGGTAGTGCCTTGTTCGGGTTGGCGGAAAATACGGCGGATTATTTTACGGATCATTTTTCGGTTTTGAGAGGCTTCCGCCGCGCTCAAGGCATGGCGCGGTATCGGCAGGCATTGCCCGATGGCTTGTCAGGACTTCAGGAAAAAACGCATGTGTACCCCGGCAATTTCGATTTCATCTCCGTCGTTCAAGCGATGGGGCGTATCCCCCAGGGGCTGGCGGTTGATGAGCGGGCGCGGGTCGCCTTCCACGTAGGAGAGATAATAACACTGCAACTCGCGGCTGACGGCGGCAACCTGTCCGCCATTTTTTCCGAGCAGGACATATTCCTTGTTGAGCGGTAGTTCCTTCCCCCGGTTGCTGCCGCTCAGGATGCACAGCGCCGCGTGTTCTTCGGCGCCTGGCAGATTCTCCGTGAGGGAAAACGGATTGGGGGGAGAGAAATCAGGAGGACGTGGCTTGCCCGCCGTGGGAACATGGACGCCTGGCGCATCTTCCGCGAGGGAGAACAGTTCCGGGAGAGGCGCGTCAGGAGGATGCGGGTCGGCGGCAACGGGCGTAATGGATGTATTGGTGTGTTCCAGCTCGGTGGGGATCGAAAGCTCACCGAACTGGGTGGAGGTTCCGATGTCGCCCATCTCGATCATGCCTTCCTCGAACTGCTTTTCGGCAGGCGTAGCCTCTATCAGATATTTTATCTTGTACTTGCCAAAGCCGATTTCATCGTTGTGGTGGAGCACGCATTTCTTGATGCTGCGCCCATTGACCTGGGTTCCGTTCGTGCTCTGCAAATCTTCGAGAAAGGAATCGTTCAGGATGGTGACGATGGCGGCATGTTCCCCGGAAATGGCGAGATTGTTGATCTGGATGTCGTTGTTCGACCGCCTGCCGATCGTGATGCGCGGCTTGCTGAGATGAAACTCATTCAGCACCAGACCGTCCATGGAAAGTACCAGTTTTGCCATTTCGTGTTCCTCTATTGACTCGATCCGCGTGTTTTTTCCGGCGTAAAGTAATTTCGGGTTGAGAAAGTGGAAATATTATCATGCGCGCCGGTCAAAGTAACCAGTCTGACACATGTTACGATGATTTTGTTCCGTGCGGGAAACCACTCAATCTGTTTGTGATAATGATTCAGGCCATTGCCGCAAAAGGCCGCAAGGCCGGGAACGTCGGCAAGGTGAGCGGGTTTTGGCGGGATTGCCTGTGTGGCGTGGGCGCTCTGGCGGGGGGAGAAAACGGTTGCCAAAACGGGGGAGTTTCGGAAAATAACGTTTCATAGTGTTACAATGGATAGGACAAGGTACTACGTCCCTAACCAGGGCGGTGTAAAAGCGACAGGAAACCAGAGGCAAAATATTCCATGGCAGAAAAAATCAAGGTCATGATCGTGGATGACTCCATCGTCGTCCAGCAGGTCATCATGAAAATGCTCCAGAATGATCCGTGGATTGAGGTCATAAGCACGGCTTCCGACCCGGTCATGGCGCGGGAGAAAATGGATCAGCGCTGGCCGGATGTGCTGATTCTCGACGTTGAAATGCCGCGCATGGACGGCCTTTCTTTCCTCGCCCAGTTGATGAATGAGCATCCTACCCCCACCGTTGTCTGTTCCAGCATGGTGGTGTCG
The DNA here is from genome assembly GCA_031273145.1 of Zoogloeaceae bacterium. GTDB lineage: Bacteria > Pseudomonadota > Gammaproteobacteria > Burkholderiales > Rhodocyclaceae > Azovibrio. The sequence goes on from JAISSL010000106.1 coordinate 3,051, forward strand.
GGGAGCAAGATAGAAAAAGATGCGCTGGCAGCGGGCGCGGTTTCTGTCATCTGCAAACCTCGTGTAGGGGTCAGGCAGTTTCTGGAAGAAAATACGACGAAACTCTGCCAGACGATACGTATGGCGGCGCGCGCCGATTTGAAGGGCTTGCTGAAGAAAGGCCGCGCGCGAGCGCCTTCGGCAGAGACTGCCCAGCGCGCTACGCTGGAAACATTCACCTCACATGCCAAACTTCCTGCCGATGCCGTATTGACCCTGAATCAACACGCGCCCGTGTTGTACGCGGGCGAGCGGTTCATTGCCATCGGTACTTCCACGGGCGGGACGCAGGCTCTTGAAAGCGTGCTGACCAAACTGCCTGAAGATACGCTCGGACTGGTGATTGTCCAGCACATGCCGGCCAACTTTTCCGCCAGCATGTTTACCGAGCGTCTCAATGGCCTGTGCGCGCTTGAGGTGCGCGAAGCGCGCCAGGGCGACCGGATACGCCCCGGTCTGGCGCTTGTTGCGGCAAGCGGCAGACATATGCTCGTAAAGCGCGAGGGCTTGCAATACCGGATAGAAATTCGGAACGGCCCCCCTGTCAGTCGTCATATTCCCTCGGTTGACGTGTTGTTTCGCTCGGTTGCCAACAGCGCCGGGCCGAACGCGCTTGGTATCATCATGACGGGGATGGGGGACGATGGCGCGATAGGCTTGAAGGAAATGCGCGATGCTGGGGCAAAGACCATTGCCCAGGACGAAGCCAGTTGTATTGTGTTCGGAATGCCCAAGGAAGCTATTCGGTTGGGCGCGGCAAACGAAGTCTTGTCGCTCAACAAGATTCCTGAGGCCATCACTGCGTATGGGCGTGAGTATTATGGGCGTGACAACAAGAACAAGAAATCGGAGTGAAGGGAGATATAAAATCCCCAGGAATCCTTGCTTTGCCGGGGCTAAACAGCTACCCATCGTAGTTTCAGCGCCAGAAGATGACATCTTTCAAACTCCTGCCCGAAGATTGATAAAACCTTCCCCTTGCATTCAGCACGTGGCAAAAAATCGTTCGGCGGCCTGTACCGTGGCGGCGATGTCTTCCGCGCTATGCGCGGCAGAAACAAAACCCGCCTCGAAGGCGGAAGGGGCAAAGTAATGTCCGGCTTCTAGCATGGCATGGAAAAACCGGTTGAAAGCCTCGGCATCGCAGGCCATGACTTCCGGGAAAGAAGCGGGAGGCTTCGGCGCGAAATACAGCCCGAACATGCCGCCAACCGATTGCGCGGCAAAGGGGATGTCATGCTTTGCTGCCGCCTGTCGCAAGCCTTCGCAGAGCTGGGCAGTCCGTTCGGCAAGGCGCTCATAAAAACCTTCCGCCTGAACCAGACGCAGGGTCGCCAGTCCTGCCGCCACCGCCAGCGGATTGCCGGAGAGCGTTCCCGCCTGATAGACCGGCCCCAGGGGAGAGATTTTTTCCATGATTTCCCGCTTGCCGCCAAAGGCCGCAAGCGGCATCCCTCCGCCGATAACCTTGCCAAAAGTGGAAAGGTCGGGCGTAATGCCAAACAACCCTTGCGCCGAGGAAAGCCCCACCCGAAAGCCGGTCATGACCTCATCGAAAATCAGAACCGCGCCGTGGCGGGCAGTCAGCTCGCGGCAGGCCGCCAGAAATTCCGGGCGCGGCATAATCAGATTCATGTTGCCCGCAACCGGCTCAAGGATAATCGCCGCAATCTCGTTCGGGTGCTGGGCAAACGCTTGGGTCAATGCCTCTGGATCGTTGTAGGGCAGCACCAGGGTATGCCGCGCAACATCCGCCGGAACGCCGCCGGAAGAAGGATTGCCAAAGGTGAGCAGGCCGGAACCGGCCTTGACCAGCAGGCTGTCGCTATGGCCGTGGTAACAGCCCTCGAATTTCACCAGCCTGTCGCGTCCGGTATGGCCTCGCGCCAGACGGATGGCGCTCATGGTCGCTTCCGTGCCGGAAGAAACAAGACGCACCAGTTCCAGCGAAGGAACCAGGCGACAGAGTAATTCCGCCAGTTCGATTTCCGCCTCAATGGGCGCCCCGAAGGAAAGCCCTCGTCCGGCGGCTTCCTGCACTCTCGCAACCACCTCTGGATGGGCATGTCCCAGAATCAGTGGCCCCCAGGAACCCACGTAATCCAGATATTCCTTGCCTTCTACATCCTGAAATCTTGCGCCAAAACCCTTGGCGAAAAAGCGGGGGATTCCGCCGACCGAGCGAAAGGCGCGCACCGGCGAATTGACCCCGCCGGGGATGAATTGTTGCGCTCTGGCGAACAGACTGGCATTGTCAGGCATGGGAGAACTCCTCAAAAAGTTGCTGGTAAGCGGCAACCCGCGCCGTGATGGCGGCGGCGGGGCGGGAAAAAATATCGTGAATCACGGCAAGCATCGTAACGCCCATCTGAATGAGCGGTTGGGCATTTTCCAGGGTAATGCCGCCAATCGCGCAAATCGGCAACGAAAGCTGGCAGGCGCGGCGGAAAATTTCAGGGGATGCCAAGGCAGCCTCCGGCTTGGTGGAAGAAGGATACGCCGCGCCAAAGGCCAGATAAACGGCGTGCCCGGTATCCGGTTCGCTCTGGAATATCCGGGCGAAATGCGCGGCGCGGCTAAAATCCTGATAGCAGGAAATGCCAATGACTGCCGTGTCGGCCAATATCTTACACGCGGAGACTGGCGTTATGTCGTTTTTTCCGAGATGCACGCCTGCCGCGCCAACGGCCTGGGCAAGCCGGACATCATCGTTGATGACCAAGGCCGCGCCGTGCGCGTGGCAAAGGTCGTTCAGCGCCTCGGCCTGCTGCTGGCGCAGGGGCGCGTCCGCCCTCTTGTGGCGATACTGTATCCAGCGGCATCCGCCGATCAGCGCGGCGCGAACCGAATCCATGAGCTTGTCCGTATCCGGCTCGTCCGGCGTGACCGCATAGAGGCCGGATAAGGGCGGATAAGGAGAGGGCAGGGTTTGCGTCATGACCGATTGGAGTTTGTGATTGCAAAGAGGCGGTTGGGAATGGCCTGTCCCCGTCCCGGATGATACGCAGCCTGCAAGGCATTCGAGACATAGCGTTGCGCTTCATAGACCGCAGTTTCCATAGGATAGCCATGCGCCAAAAAGGCGGCGACGGCGGAAGCGAGCGTACAGCCGGAACCGTGGTAGGTATCCGGCAGGCGCGGCCAGGTATCCGCGTGAATCGCGCCCTCTCTGCCATACAGGGTATTGATGACCGGCTCTGTCGCCGCATGGGTTCCGGTTATCAACACATGCCGCGCGCCCCGTTCCAGCATGGCCTCTGCCAATTGCGGCAGGGGCGTTGCAGGCGGCATGTCCGGGCAGAGGGCATAGGCTTCCGGCACGTTGGGGGTTATCAGTTCGGCAGCGGGCAATAAGGTATTCCGCAAGGCATCCCGCAGGGAATCGTCCGCCAGACGGTCGCCGCGCCCGGAAGCCAGAATCGGGTCGAGTAGCAGCGGCACCTTGAGACGCGCCGCAGTTTCTGCCGCGATAGAGGCATGGGCGGCCTGACCCAGTAACCCAACCTTGATGGCGGCAATGGGAATGTCCGCGAGCAAACAACTGGTTTGCTGGCGGACGAAATCCGCCGCTATGGGAAATACGGCTTCGACGCCCTTTGTATCCTGCGCCGTCAGGGCGGTGACGACGGTGAGCGGATGGCAGCCCAGGGCGGCAAGAGTCAGGCAATCGGCCTGAAGGCCCGCGCCGCACACGGGATCGCTGGCGGCAAAGACAAGCACGGCGGGAGGGGAAGATGGCATCAAAGCAAATTTTTACCGGGTTTTGAGGGGAAAAGAACGCAAAAAATCTGGCGAAGCGAAAGAGGATTGGGTAAGATAAACAAAATTTTACCCGAATTTGTTGCATTTCATGCCCTGAAGCAGAAAGAACAGTGTGGAAATAGCAGGCGGAGACGGCTTTGAGTGTTACACTCAATGCCTATAGTCTTTGCTTTGCGGGCGTTTCATTCTGGGCGTTCTGCATAAGGCAGAGTTTTTCAGGAGTCCGGTTTTGGCAGATATTGCGAATCTGAAAGGCACCAAGGTGATGGTCATCGACGACAGTCGAACCATCCGTCGCAGCGCCGAAATTTTCTTGCTTCAGGTCGGTTGCGAAGTCATTCTGGCGGAAGATGGCTTCGATGCCCTGTCCAAAGTGGCCAACAACCGCCCGGACATCGTTTTTTGCGACATCATGATGCCCAGGCTCGATGGCTACCAGACCTGCGCCATTATCAAGAAGAGCCAGCACTTCAAGGAAACTCCCGTTATCATGCTCTCGTCCAAGGACGGTCTGTTTGACCGCGCCAAAGGCCGTCTGGTAGGCTCCAACCAATACCTGACCAAGCCTTTTACCAAGGATACCCTGTTACAGACGGTTGCCGAGTTTGCCCGCAGGGCAGGCGCAGCCGCAAAGTAAATAAACCCAAAGGAGAAAATAGCAATGGCAATCAAAAAAGTTCTAGTGGTGGATGACTCGCCTACCGAGCGCTTCGTCATGACGGAACTCCTGAAGAAACACGGATACCATGTTCTGGTGGCCGATACCGGCGAAGATGGCATCGCCAAGGTCAAGACTGAACATCCCGATCTGGTCATCATGGATGTCATCATGCCGGGCACGAATGGCTTTCAGGCGACGCGCAACCTAAAGCGCGACGATGGCGCCAAAAACATTCCGGTCATTATCTGCACGTCCAAGAGCCAGGAAACCGACAAGATCTGGGGATTGCGGCAAGGGGCAGATAATTATCTGACCAAGCCGGTCAAGGAGCGGGAATTGTTGGCGGCAATTGCGGCGCTGGAATAAGAAGAGGACCAGGTCGCTATGTCCCGGCGTGTCAGCCTGCGCGAGTTTCAGGAGTATCTCTCTCACCGGCTTGCGGGTGCCGTT
>JAISSL010000140.1 GCA_031273145.1 Zoogloeaceae bacterium
CACGGCAATTTTCTCAATGCCAACCGGCAACTCAAGGTCTTGATTCAGGGCAACACGGATGAGCGGGGCAGCCACGAATACAACCTTGCCCTGGGGCAGAAACGCGCCGAGGCCGTCCGGCAGATGTTGCTGCTGTTGGGCGTACAGGAAGGCCAGGTGGAAGCCGTCAGTCTGGGCGAGGAAAAACCACGCGCCGAAGGGCATGATGAAGCAGCCTGGGCGGAAAACCGGCGCTCCGACATTCTTTATTCAGGCGAATTCTGATCATGCGCCCCCATTTTTCATTGTCCGCTCTGCTTGGTATCGCGTTTCTGCTCGCCGCGCCCACGGCACGGGCAGGATTGTTTGATGATGCGGGGGCGCGCGAACAGATTAACGTCCTGAAACAGGAAAGCGCGCAGAAATTCGATACCTTGAGCAAGGCGCAACTGGAGCTGTCGACTCAAATGCTGGGCTTGCGCGAGGAAATTTCCCGCCTGTATGGCGAGATTGAGACCCTGCGCCATGAAAACGAGCAGTTGAACAAACGCCAGCAAGACCTGTATCTGGATTTGGACAGCCGTCTTTCCCGCTTCGAGGGTTCTTCCGGCTCCGCCAGACCAGCGGGCAGAACCGCAGCGCCCTCCGCCAATCAGGCGGCAGAAAATCAGGCTTATGAAAATGCGCTCAATCTGTTCAGAGCCAGCAAATTCAAGGAAGCGACCACGGCCTTTAGCGCCTTTGTCCAGGGCTATCCTGACAGCGACATGGCGCCCAATGCCCAGTTCTGGCTGGGCAACGCCTGGTATGCCCAGAACCGATGCAAGGAAGCGATGGAAGCGCAACTGGCCCTGTTGCAGGAATGGCCGGATGCCGCCCGCGCCCCGGACGCAACCCTGGTCATTGCCAACTGTCAGCGCGACATGAAAAATCGCGCTGCCGAGCAGGGCACGCTGAAGGAAATCATCGCCCGATATCCTGCTTCGCCTGTTGCGACTGAAGCGAAAAAACGGTTGGGAATAAAGTGAACGACGCGCCGGATTCTGGCCTTGCGACCCGAACGCTTGCCTTGAGCGAGATTTTTTTCTCCCTGCAAGGGGAGGCATCCCGGGTCGGGTTGCCCACGGTTTTCATCCGCCTTGCGGGTTGCCCCTTGCGTTGCCGCTGGTGCGATACGGCCTATGCCTTTACGGACGGAAGCCCGATGACCTTCTCGGAAATCCTGACGGCTGTCCGCGCCTATCCGGCTCGCCACGTTTGTGTGACCGGCGGCGAGCCGCTCGCCCAGGAGGATACTCTGGCATTGCTTACCCTGCTGTGCGATGCCGGTTATGAAGTCTGTCTGGAGACTTCGGGCGCGCTGCCTATCCATGCGGTTGACGCGCGCGTTGCCCGCATCGTGGACTTGAAACCGCCTTCTTCCAACGAAGCAGAAAAAAATCATTGGGATAATCTTGCCCAAATCACACCACGCGATGAATTCAAGATTATCATAGCGAGTCGCGCAGATTATGAGTGGGCGCGAGCGCACTTGCAGGAGAAGCCGGAATTGACCGCATCCGGCGCTCCAATCTGGTTCTCGCCCGCTTATGCCCAGCAGGATGCCCGCGAACTTGCCGAGTGGATACTGGCCGATGGATTGCCAGTTCGTCTACAAATGCAGTTGCACAGGCTTCTATGGGGTAATATGCGGGGTAAGTAGGTTAAAAACATTTCTCGTCTGAAAATTCAGGAGAATTCAATGGAAAGCAATCGCAGACGTTTTTCCCGTATCCAGTTCAGTGCCCTTGCGGAATTGAGCCTTGGAGATGAACAGTATGTCGTCACGGTACTGGATATTTCGCTACGCGGCGCGCTCGTGCAGGCCGTAGAAAAACCGTTGCCCAAACTGGTGCCCGGCGCGTCCTGTACGCTTGCCATCAATCTGGGCGACGAAGTAAGCCAGGACCTGCTGGAAGGCGGCATTCTCATGGAGGCCGTCGTTGCCCATGTCCGTGGAGATATTTTCGGGCTTCGCTGTGTCGAAATTGATCTGGAGAGCATCACGAACCTGCGCCTGATTGTCGAATTCAATCTGGGCGATGAGGCTATTCTTTCCCGTGAGCTTGAGTATCTCTCGCACGAAGAATAGCCTGGTTGCGCCTTGTTCATGGCTGCAAGAGCGGTCGTTCTCCTTTCCGGCGGACTGGATTCCGCAACCTGTCTGGCCAAGGCGCGGCATCAGGGTTTTGCGCCCTATTGTCTTTCCTTTGCCTATGGTCAGCGCCATGCCGCCGAATTGGACGCGGCGCGGCAGATTGCCCAGGACTGCAACGCCATCGAGCACCGGATTCTCACCCTTGATCTTGCCCAGTTTGGCGGTTCCGCCCTGACCGATCCGCATCTCGATGTCCCTGTTGATGGGGGTTCAAGCGGCATTCCCATTACCTATGTGCCTGCCCGCAACACCATCATGCTCTCGCTGGCGCTGGCCTGGGCGGAAGTGTTGCAAAGCCGGGATATTTTCATCGGGGTCAATGCGGTGGATTATTCCGGCTACCCTGATTGCCGTCCCGAATATATTGCGGCCTTTGAGGCGATGGCCAATCTGGCGACCAAATCCGCGATCGAAGGCGAAAAATTCACCCTGCATACGCCGCTCATCCATCTTAGCAAGGCGGAAATCATAAGACTAGGAAATGCCCTCGGAGTGAATTACAATATGACTGTTTCCTGTTATCAGGCCGATTCTGAAGGGCGTGCCTGTGGCCGCTGCGATTCATGCCGGCTGCGCCGCGCCGGGTTTATGGAAGCGGGCGTGCCGGACCCAACCCGATACCGCGCTTTTGCAAAGGCTGTTCAGGAAACGGCGAATGCCTGATACCCGGTTTTTTCACATTTAATCCAATCAATTTGAAAAAACGTTCCCACACGGCATTCTTTCGGGCTACAATGCTTCTTGGCTAAATTCTTTTTCAACTCCCCTTCAGGAGGGCAAGACATGCAGGATTATTCAAACATCTGGAACAGTTATATGGAGTTCTGGCAACGTTCCTTGCAGGAGATGAGTCATCTCTGGTTTCCGGCGCTGCCGGACATGAAGGACTCCGGCAAGGGAAAGGGCGCGGTTAGTCCTTTTCCCATGGTATCCGCTGAAAACTGGGCGACACTGTTTACGCCCTGGATGCAGATGCCCAAGCTAGAAGCCAACATTGAACCGCTCATGGGAGAGGCCACCAAGGTTTCCATGCGGCTCTTCATGCCGTGGCACACGGATCCGCTCTGGGTTGAGGCGCTGGTCGGCAAACAGGATCAGGCCACAGGCAAGGCCCCGGTCGGGAAAAAGGGCTTTACGGGAACCACGCAAAACCCGGTAGAACTGGAAGTCAATGACGCCATTGCGCGTAGCCGCACCCAGGACTGACCCTTTTCACGCATCCCATAACCCCGGTTTTTAAGAGCCGGGGTTTTTTATTGAGGGACAGTCCGAATCCATCGGGGTGGAACCTTACTGGGGCAACATCGTTTCCAGCGCGAAGGATTCTTCTACCGTTTCCCGGCGGCGGATGAGGATGACATCCGCGCCATCCACCATGACTTCAGCCGCGCGAGGGCGCGCGTTGTAATTGGAACTCATGGCAAACCCATACGCCCCTGCCGAAAGCGCCGCCAGAAAATCGCCTTCGGAAAGCGCCAGTCTCCGATCCTGCCCCAAAAAATCGCCACTCTCGCAAACCGGGCCAACAATATCGTAAAGGGCTTCCGCCGCGCCCTTACTGGATGCGACCGGCACAATCTCATGCCACGCTTCATAAAGCGCGGGACGCAACAAATCATTCATCGCGGCATCCACAATGGCAAAATTTTTCTCCCGTCCCATTTTCAGGTATTCCACCTTGCAAAGCAGCAGCCCCGCATTACCGACCAGACTGCGCCCCGGTTCCAGCACGATGGGGCAGGCGCGTCCGCCCAGGCGCGTCTGCAAACGATCCAGTAG
>JAISSL010000150.1 GCA_031273145.1 Zoogloeaceae bacterium
ATTCGCTACAGCACCCTGATGGAACTTGGTCTCTCCAAGGAACAGATTGAAGAGAACCTGATCTTCACCGGCGAAAAGATTGGCGCGCCAATGCGCGTTGCCATCCGGCACGATGAAGCCAAAAACTGGTTCGGCGTCGCGCCGCCTGATCTCACCCTGGTTGCTCGCGCTCGCGCTTCCGAGGACGGAAGCGGCGCGGACTGGCTTTACAGCTATCTGCGGAGCTTCTACCGCGACGACAACCGCACGATCGGCTGGAACAACCGTGTTTTCGAGAATGTCGGAATGCCGCATATCCTGTATGACTTGCAGGCGCGCGTGACAGCGGATGAATACGACAAACAGGTAGGCGATCTGGTAGGCTTCCTCGTCTGGATGGGCGAGCCGCAAGCCGGATTCCGTAAAGCCCTGGGCGTTGGCATCCTGTTGTTCCTCGTGGTGCTGTTTGTGGTCTCCTACGCCTTGAAAAAGGAATACTGGAAAGACGTGCATTAACACGCGCTCCCGGCCTGTTCAGCATCGCCTCTGTTCGACGGAAGCGGTGCTGAATTATTTTTTTGCAGGAAAAAATCCATCATGATGAACCTCTATTCAGGCACTACCTGTCCTTTCAGCCACCGCTGCCGAATCGTGCTGTACGAAAAAGGCATGGACTTTCAGGTCATTGACGTAGACATGTACAACAAGCCGGAAGACCTGGCGGCCATCAATCCGCACAGTCGGGTGCCGGTTCTGGTCGAGCGCGATCTCGTCCTCTATGAACCCAACATCATCAACGAATATATTGACGAGCGTTTTCCCCATCCGCAGTTGATGCCGCCCGATCCCATCATGCGCGCCCGTACCCGGCAATTGCTCTCCGGCATGGAGCGGGAGATTTTCTGCCACATTGACCCGATTGACAAAAACAGCAAGACCGCCGACCGCTCCCGGCAGGAAGTCGCGGCGCGGTTGAATGAGATTGCGCCGATCTTCAGCAAGAACAAGTTCATGCTGGGAGATGAATTCTCCATGCTGGATGTCGCGCTTGCCCCGCTGCTCTGGCGGCTTGGCATCTATGAAATCAAGCTCCCCAAGACGGCTGCGCCCCTGATGAAATACGCCGAGCGCATTTTCAGCCGGCAGGGTTTCATTGACGCGCTGACGCCCTCCGAAAAGGCCATGCGGAAATAACCGGATGTCCTCTTCCATGCAGCCTCCCGCCGACCTGCCCTCTACCAAGCCCTACTTGTTGCGCGCGCTCTGGGAATGGTGCAGCGAGAACGGCTTTACCCCCTACATGACGGTTTCGGTAGATGACCATTGCCGGGTTCCGCAGGAATTCGTCAAGAACGGGGAAATCGTGCTCAATGTCGACATGGAAGCTACCCGCAACCTTGCTCTGAAAAACGAAGCGGTCACGTTTCAGGCGCGCTTTGGCGGGATCATCCGCGATATTTATGTTCCCATGACCCGCGTCACTGCGCTTTATGCGCGGGAAAACGGCGTCGGCCTGGGGTTTCCGGTGGAAGCCACGGGAAGCGCGGCATCAGGCGAAAGCGCGGAAAAATCCGCCCCGGACGATATGCCGCCCCCCAAGGGGACGCCCCCTTTTCTGCGCCGTGTCAAATAAGGCGCTTGCCCCAGAAAAAATCAGACGCGCTGACGGGCATTCTATCCCGTCATGTTTTGCTGAACTAACAGGATAGATTTACCAGACGGAGATTCATGTGGCAGAACCGATAAAAATTGGCGCGTTACGCGAAACAGTACCGGGCGAGCGGCGCATTACGATGACGCCGGATGTTGCCAAACGCTATCTGGCGTTGGGCGCAGAGCTTTGGTTGGAAAAAGGAATTGGCGCGAGTATGTTTTTGGCCGATGCAGACTTTCCGGCGGGAAATTTTGTCGCGTCCGGGCGCGAGGTCTTGCAACAGGCGGATATTGTGCTGAAGGTTCAGGCACCCAATAACGATGAACTGGCGGCGCTGAAAGAAGGTTCCGTCCTGATCGGCCTGTTGCAGCCTTATGCCGATGCCGAACGGGTCAGGATGTTGCAAGCAAAGCACATCACGGCGTTTGCGCTGGAACTCCTGCCCCGGGTCACACGGGCGCAGAGCATGGATATTCTCTCTTCGCAAGGAACGATTGCCGGTTATCAGTGCGCGTTGATTGCGGCGAGACACTGCCCTAAATTTTTCCCGATGCTGACTTATGCCGCCGGAACCATTCGTCCGGCGCGGGTGCTGGTTATCGGCGCGGGGGTTGCGGGCTTGCAGGCCATCGCAACAGTCTGGCGTCTGGGCGCAATGGTCGAGGCTTACGATGTCCGCCCCGAAACGCGGGAGCAGGTCGAATCCCTGGGGGCAAAATTTGTGGATACCGGCGTTTTTGCAGTTGGCGCAGGCGGTTATGCGCGGGAATTGACCGAAGACGAAAAGCGCCAGCAGGCCGAAAAACTGGGACGCGCCATCGCCCAATGCGACGTACTGATTACCACTGCCGCCATTCCGGGCAAGCCCGCGCCAAAGATTGTCAGCGCGGAGATGGTTGCCGCCATGAAGCCGGGCGCGGTCATTGTGGATATGGCGGCTGAAACAGGGGGCAATGTGGCGGGAACCGTCGCCGGGGAAAAAATACGCACCGCGAATCAGGTCTTGATTATCGGCGCTACCCATATCGCCAGCCGAATGCCGGTTCATGCCTCCGAGATGATTGGCAAAAATCTGTTCAATTTCATTTCGCCCTTTATCAAGGAAGGTCAATTGAGCCTGGATTGGGAAGACGAAGTGCTTGCTGGTACTTGTCTCACCCATGCCGGAGCAATCCGCCATGCGGGCGTCAAACAGGCGCTCGGTTTGTAGGAAGCAACAGGGAAAAAATCATGGAAGGTTTCATTGCGGTCTATATCTTCATGCTGGCGGCCTTTACCGGCTACGAGGTCATTGCGCGGGTGCCGGTCATTCTGCATACGCCCTTGATGTCGGGTTCCAACTTCATCCACGGCGTCGTTCTGGTCGGCGCGATGGCTGCCCTGGGCAGCGCCACGACGCCGCTCGAACAGGCGATAGGCTTTGTCGCCGTGCTGCTTGGCGCGGCCAATGCCGCAGGCGGCTATGTGGTGACGGAACGGATGCTCGCCATGTTCAAGAACGAAAAGAAAGGGAACTGAGCCATGCCTGAACTCAGATGGCTGATTGACGCGAGCTATTTTCTGGCTGCGGTGCTTTTTATTCTGGGCTTGAAAAAGATGAGTTCGCCGGTCACCGCGCGCAAGGGCATCGTCTGGGCGGGCATGGGCATGGCGCTGGCGACGCTGGTGACTTTCCTGACGCCGGGCGCATCCACGCCTTTCATGCCGCTGGATAACCTGATTCTGATCGTGCTGGCGATTGCCATCGGCGGTTCCATAGCCTGGGTCTCCGGCAAAAAAGTCGCCATGACCGATATGCCGCAAATGGTGGCGATCTATAACGGCATGGGCGGCGGCGCGGCGGCGGGCATTGCCGCCGTCGAGTTTACACGCGGGCATATGGATGGCCTGATGCTTTTTACATTGGCGACCTTGGGCGCTCTGATCGGCTCGGTCTCCTTTTCCGGCTCGTGCGTGGCGTTTGCCAAGTTGCAGGGCTTGATGCACAAGGCGTTCCGCCTGCCCGCGCAAAATGCCGTCAATGCGCTTCTGGCGCTGGCAACGCTTGGTCTGGGAATTGCCATCGTCTGGCTGGGCGCTTCGGGTTCTATGATTCCCGGCTGGCTTCTGATAGGCTTTTTCCTCTACGCGCTGGCGTTGGGCATCATCGTCACGCTGCCGATTGGCGGCGCGGACATGCCGGTCGTCATTTCGCTGTTCAACGCCTTTACCGGGCTGGCGGTAGGCTTTGAAGGCTACGTCATGGGCAATCCGGCGCTGATTATTGCCGGGATTGTCGTAGGCGCAGCCGGTACGCTGCTCACGCAACTGATGGCGAAGGCGATGAACCGCCCGATTCTCAATATCCTGTTCCAGCCGATCAGCGGCGAAGCACAGGCGGGCGGCAGCATCGAAGGGACGATGAAAGAAGTCTCCGCACTCGATGCGGCGGCGATGATGCACTATGCCGGCAAGGTCATCATCATTCCCGGTTACGGCATGGCGGTGGCGGGCGCGCAGCACAAAATCTGGGAGATGACCGAGTGGCTCGAAAACGCCGGGGTGAGTGTCAGGTTTGCCATTCACCCGGTTGCCGGACGGATGCCGGGGCATATGAACGTCCTCTTGGCTGAGGCGGGCGTGCCTTACGACAAGATTTTCGATCTGGAAGAAATCAATTCCGATTTTGCAAAGGCTGATGTCGCGCTGGTTATTGGCGCTAACGACGTGGTGAATCCGGTGGCGCGAACCGACAAAACCAGCCCGATTTACGGGATGCCGATTCTGAATGCCGACCATGCCTCCCACGTCATCGTCGTCAAGCGCGGGCAGGGCGCGGGTTACTCCGGCATCGAAAACGCCCTGTTCTATCGGGACAACTGCCGCATGTTGTACGGCAGCGCGCAAAAGGTCATCGCCGACGTAATCCAGAATCTCAAGACGCTGGAATGATTGTCTTTTGAAAAAGCGCGTAACCCAGCACGCCTGTCAGGCCAAGCCTTTTACAATTCAATCTAGCCAGTTTTCGACGCGCAGTCCGGCGGATTGGTAGATTGCAAAATCGTTCACGTTATTGGTCACAAGGGTAATGTCCAGCGATATGGCATGTGCGGCAATCATTCGATCCAGGTTGGCTTTTCTGTTGGGAAACTGACGGGTCAATTGACCATAGACGCGCCCCTCGCCAATGCCAAACGGCGCAACTTCGAGGATGGATAGCAACTCCTCGACAATCTCTGCGCCGTCTTTTTGGATGCCACAGCACAACTCAGCCCAAGTGATGGAGCTGATGACGATTTCCCCTTTCCGGTAGGCGGCGAACTTTTTCCCGACGGCCGGCAGGTGTTTCCTGATGAAATAGATGCAGATATTGGTGTCAAGCATGAACTGCATCATGACCAATCTCTTTCGCTTTCCTCGAACTCCGGGCGGTTGCCGGTGAAATGTTCCTTCAACGCATGAAGCAACCTGGGTATGTCACCCAGGGTTTTTTCTTTCGGCTCCACGATGACGCGATTCCCTTCGCGGTAAACCACGAGTTCCGTTTTGGGTGGAAACGCCATCTCCGATGGGATGCGGACAGCTTGTGAATTGCCTGCCCGGAACTGTCTGGTTCTGAACACGGTGAGCATGGCAGACCTTGAAAGTAAACGTAATAACATGTTATTACGTTTTGGGACGTAAAACAAGGCGCAAACGTCATATTTCGGAAGAATTGCGCCGCTTTACCCAAAAATGTAGGACGCCTTTGCTGCCTGTACTGTGCTTTTCTTCCAACAAAAACCCCGCCATACATGGCGGGGTTTTTTGCGCGTCTGCTCTGCGGTCATACCTTGAATTGATCCACAGTACTTTTCACGGCAGTTGCCAACTGCTCAAGGCGGACTGCCGCCGAAGCCGTTTCTTCCGCTGCCGCGTTGTTCTCGTCCGTCATCTGGGCGATGCTCTCCACATGCTTGGCAATTTCCTGGCTTGCCTGACTTTGCTCCTTCAAGGCATTGGAAATTTCCGTGATGGCTTCGGAGACCTTATGCGCCTTCTCCCGGATGGATACGATCCGCTCACCTGCTTCATGCGCCAGAGCCTGCCCGGATTCAACCTGTTGCTCAACCAGGCTCATCTCCTCAACCGCTTCATTTGCGGAAGCCTGTATCTTGCTGACCATCGCGCTGATCT
>JAISSL010000089.1 GCA_031273145.1 Zoogloeaceae bacterium
GACCATTGGCATAAGCCCAGCCAAGAGTATATTGAGCGACCGCATACCCCTGCTCTGCTGCCTTTTGAGTCCACTTCACTGCTTCGGCTTCATCTTTGGTGACACCTCGACCACTTCCATACATCCCGCCAAGATTATGCTGGGCAGGTGCAAATCCCCGTTCCGCTGCCTTTTGTAACCACTTTGCCGCTTCGACTTCATCTTTGGCGATGCCCTGACCTTTGAAGAACATCTCGCTAATGTCAAGTTGAGCCTTCGCATTCCCCTGTTCCGCCGCCTTTTGTAACCACTTCATGGCCTCGGCTTCATCTTTGGCTACGCCTAAACCATAATGGTACATTGCGCTAAGGTTAAATTGAGCCTTCGCATGTCCCTGTTCCGCAGCCTTTTGATACCACTTCACCGCCTCGGCCTCATCCTTGGCTACGCCGTGACTATTGGCATAACGCGCGCCAAGGTCAAATTGAGCATTCGCGTCCCCTTGCTCCGCTGCGCGTTTGATGGCCTCAACGTCTTGAGACTTATTCACATTGGAAGCGCCAACACGCCCCGGCTCATCCGAACACCCCGCCAGAACAAAACAAACCGCAAACAACCCCACGCATCCGCGTATGAATTTAAACATTTGATGTCTCCTTAAAGGGAAATGCACATTCTACCGGCAATTTTATCAAATTTGGGTAATCTGAAATAAATTTGAGCATGTCTTGCGGGCGGCAGGTCTTGCAGACGGTAGCCGCCGCCCCTACGGACAACCAAAAAACCTTGCACTCTAAAATACCTCGTAGGGGACGCAACCTGCGTCCCGTTACAGGTCTGGATTCCCGCCTTCGCGGGAATGACGGAGTGGTTACTGTTTTCATCATTTTCCGGTTGCGGTAAGGTATTGACACTTCCCATTCATGGCACGCCGACCAGCATGTTTTCAATCAGACGAATCATCGTTTCCTTTTGCGTTGATGCCGATTCGGCCACCAGAAGCGCCAATGCCGCGAGTCCGATGTCGTTGATGACCGGCTGTCCGTTTCGCATGAGCGCATGGTTGCGGTTCAGAAAGTCGACGAACAGGAAAGCGCCAGTACGCTTGTTCCCATCGGAAAAAGGATGATTCTTGATAATAAAATACAGCAAATGCGCGGCCTTCCGTTCGAGGGTCGGATAGGCCGGTTTGCCAAATACGGATTGGTCAAGGTTGCCGAGAATGGCGGCAAGCGCCTCGCCGCGTTCGAGTCCGAAAAGGTCGCTGGCCTCGCCACGCGACATGAGGTCGGCTTTCAGATGGGCGATGGAATGCCTTGCCTCGTCAGGAGAAGGCATTATGCCGCCTGTTGTCCCGCCCGGATCGGTCAATAATCCTTCGTCGTAGCGTTGCAACAGCAGGAAGGTCTGGGTATAGCGGCTGACGATTTCGACCAGACTCCGGTCAGTCTCGGCGAACCGTTCAGGGGATTGCGCGGTTTTTCTGACCAGTGCCAGCGCCGCTTCCAGTTCGGCGGCATTTTGCTCGAACCGGGCGCGATCCAGCGTCCAGCCCTGCGTCAAATGTTCGCGCAGAATGCCCGTCGCCCATTGGCGAAACTGCGTCCCGCGCCGGGAGTTGACGCGATACCCGACAGAAATGACGGCATCCAGGTTGTAATGTTTTATCTTCCGGGCAACCGCGCGCCGTCCCTCTGGCTGAACGACCGAGAAATCCTCGGTTGTTGCGGCCTCAGTCAATTCGCCACTGGCATAAATATTTTTGAGGTGCAGGCCAATGTTGTCGGTGGAAGTCTCCAGAATCTTTGATAGCTGCCTCTGGGTAAGCCAAAGCGTCTCCCCTTCCAGTCTGACCGAAATTTCAGACCCAGTGTCCGATTGATAGATGACAAGCGTTCCCATTGCGTTGCTTTCCCTGTCAGGCATCCGGTTTGAGCGGGGGCGTGTTGAGCGGGCGCATGATGCGCGCCTCGAAATCGGCGGGCGCGACGTATTGCAGGACTTCCTTGCCCTTGCTGTCGAGCACGATGTCCAGTCCCTTGTCCGGGTACAGATAGTGGTGCAGGGTTTCTCCCACCGGGAGAATGGCGGCAGGCGTGCCAAAGCGCAGAACGATGGTCTCATGATCCAGATGCGCGTTGGGAATCAGGGTCAGCGCCGCAAGCGGCAGGGTGGCGGCAAGGCGTACATCATCAGGATGCAGACCGAATCGCCGGCTGCCGTTTCGCATGTATTCTCCCTTGACGGATCGTTCCAGCATCGAAACGATCATCGAAGGCGGCGCATCCAGGGTCAGAATCAGCCGCCCCTGCACAAAGCCCAGGGCAATCTGGTTGTAGTAGGCTTCCAGCGCGGCATCTCTCGCTTCCTGTCCCGTGGGGATGTTGGCCGCCACCATGAGCGCAAGTTCCATCTGACTGCCGAATTGCGCCATGACATCATTCAGGGTACTGACGCCGGGAGAAAGGCCAAAGACGCGGGTTTGCCCGGATTCATCCTGCTCGATTTCCCAGGGCAGGCCGGTATGACTTGCGTTTTGCGCGGCCTCCGGCGCGGGAAAGAGCAAAGGCAAAAAGAAAAGAACTACAGTAATGGCAAGGAAAGCCAGGCAGGGCAGCAGGATCTTTTTCATCGTGGCGTGTGAAATACAACAAAAAGAAGGAAACAGAATGACACAGGTACGACTATCGTACCATGTCGAAGGCGGTTGTTTTGCTTGTGCTTCGGTAGCGGTTGTCCTGCCTTTCCGTCGCCTTGGCATACCACAGGCGAAAAACGCGCCGCACGGCATGTGATCCTCTCCTGATCGGGAATTTGGAGAGAACGACAGAACGCGATAGAATTCCCGAAAATATTTCTGGTATAGTCCCTTGCTTCTGACTTGATAGGTTTTTCATGCGCTCTCTTCTGGAAGTTTTCCGCAACCCCCACATACGCTCGCTGACCTGGCGCAGGATGATGACCATCGTGCTCTCGCAGGTTCTGGCGCTTGGGATGTTCATTGGGTATCTGGTTTATCACGAGCCATTTTTTGTGCGGCAGGTTGCCACCCACAACGCGGAGATGATGGCGCGATCCTTTGCCGCCGGCGCGCAGACATGGATGTTCTACGACGACACCACAAGAATGGTGGCTCTGGTGCAATCTTTCGGCGAGTTTTCAACCCGTGAATCCGCCATGTTGCTGGATACCGAGGGGAAAATTCTCGCGCACAACCAGAGAGAAAAGGTAGGCTCCTACCTGCCGGAAGCCTTGAAGCAAAAGCTGTCCGGCCAATCGCGCGAGGTTGTCGTCCTTGGGCGCGATGACGATCTTATTGACATTGCCGCGCCGGTGGTCAAGGGCGGTAGTCTGCTCGGCTGGGCGCGGCTTACCCTGAAAACCTCTGAATTCGATCGCCTGATGCTGCGAAATATGCTGGGCAATGCCGCCTGGTTCCTGCTTGCGACCCTCATTATTTCCGGCCTGATTGGCTGGGGGCTGGCGGCAGGGTTGACGCGCGACATCGTTGCCATTTCCGAGTTGAGCCAGGATGTGAGTGCCGGGCAGCACCAGAGGCGTTTATATCTTGATCGGGATGACGAGTTGGGTCAGTTGGCAGAAGATTTCAACCAGATGCTGAATACGCTGGATAACCAGGAACGTATGCTGAAAGCCCATGCCAAGGCGCTCAAGCGTTCCAACGAGGAACTGGAGCGGTTTGCCTATGTCGCCTCGCATGACTTGCAGGAGCCTTTGCGGATGGTCTCCAGCTATGTGCAGCTTCTGGAGCGGCGCTACAAAGGAAAATTGGACGCGGATGCCGATGATTTCATCCATTTTGCGGTGGATGGCGCAGCCAGGATGCAGCAACTCATCAACGACCTGTTGCAGTTTTCCCGCGTGGATAGCAGGGGCGGAGAAATTCGTCCCGCCGATCTGAACGAAACCCTGGACAAGGCGCTTTTTGCCCTTCAGATAAGTTTGAAGGAAAAAGAGGCAACCATTGAGCGGGTTCCCCTGCCGACCTTGCCGGTAGATGCGGCCCAGATAACGCAGGTCTGGCAGAATCTGATCGGCAATGCCCTGAAATTCCAGGCAGAGGCAAAGCCGCCTGTCATCCGCATTGGCGCGATAGAAGAACTGGATCGCTGGCGTTTTTCGGTCAGCGATAATGGCATTGGAATCGAGCCGGGGCAGGAAGAGCGGATATTCCAGATATTCCAGCGCCTGCACACGCGAGAAGCCTATCCCGGCACGGGGATTGGGTTATCCATTTGCAAACGGATAGTTGAACGGCATGGTGGTACAATAGGCATCATTTCAGTCTACGGAGAGGGTTCGGAATTTTGGTTTACCCTGCCCAAAGTCGCAGAACAGAAGGAGGACATACATGACTGAGCTACCCGAAAACAAACCGATCAAGATTCTTCTGGTGGAGGACAATCCGGGTGATGTTCGCCTGATTGTTGAATCGTTGCGGGAAAGCAGGGTGATTGCTTCCATGGTGGTCGCAAAGGATGGCGTTGAGGCGCTGGAAATACTCCAGAGTCCGCCCTCGTATGAAGGGGAACCGCGCCCTGATCTCATCCTGCTGGATTTGAACCTTCCGCGCATGGACGGGCGGGAATTTCTGGAAGTCATCAAGAATTCACCTGAATTCAAGCACATTCCGGTGGTCATTCTCACGATTTCCTCCGCCAAGGATGACATCGTTCGGGCATATAAGCACCATGTTGATTGCTTTATCACCAAGCCGGTCGATCCTGGGCAATTCATCAACATCCTGGAGGCCATTGATAATTTCCAGTTCAGTATCGAACAGGGGGAAGATATAAATGGCTGAGCAAACAGGCATCAAGCCGATTCAGATTCTTCTGGTGGAAGACAATCCGGGCGATGTTCGCCTGACGGTTGAGGCATTGCGGGAAAGCGAGGTGCCGGTTGCCATGACGGTTGCCAAAGATGGCATCGAGGCGCTGGATGTGCTGCATCAGCGTTCGCCGTTTGAAAAAGAGCCGCGCCCGGACCTCATCCTGCTGGATTTGGGGCTGCCGCGCATGGACGGGCGGGAATTTCTGGAAGTCATCCATCAGTCGTCTGAATTCAAGCACATTCCGGTGGTCATTCTTACGCTTTCTTCCGCCAGGGATGACATCGTTCAGGCCTATAAGCACCATGCCAGTTGCTTCATCACCAAGCCGGTAGATCCTGAACAGTTCGTCAATATCGTGCAGTCCATTGATGAACTCCAGTTCAGCGCCGAAGAGGAGGAGAATACAAATGCTTAAAACATTGGAAATCAAGCCGATCCACATTCTTCTGGTGGAAGACAATCCGGGCGACGTTCGCCTGATTGTCGAGGCGTTGCGGGAAAGCAAGGTGATTGCCGCCGTGGCGGTCGCAAAGGATGGCATTGAGGCGCTGGATATGCTGCATCAGCGTCCGCCGTTTGAAAAAGAGCCGCGTCCCGATCTCATCCTGCTGGATTTGAACCTTCCGCGCATGGACGGGCGGGAATTTCTGGAAGTCATCAAAAAGTCGGCCGACTTCAAGCATATTCCGGTGGTCATTTTAACGACTTCCGCCGCCGAGCAGGACATCGTTCAGGCGTACAAGCTCCATGCCAACTGCTTTATCACAAAGCCGGTCGACCTTGAGCAATTCATCAACATCGTGCAGTCCATTGATGATTTCTGGTTCAGCATCGTCCAGTTGCCGCGCGTTCCGTAATTCATGAAGTCTGTCGAAAGGAAAGAACCGTCATGAAGGAAAACAAGCCGTATTCGGTGCTTTCCAACTATGCTTCCCTGCGAATCCTGCTGGTGGAAGACAATCCGGGCGATATTCGCCTTTTTCAGGAGACCATGCGCGAGCTGCCGGACAATCTGGCCATTGATTACGTGACTTGCCTGAAAGACGCCTTTCCGAAGCTGGATGAAAAACACTTCGATGTTATTTTGCTTGACCTTTTTCTTCCAGATGGCAATGGTCTGGAGGTGATTGGCCGGATACGGGCACATGCGCCGGATGCGCCTATTGTCGTGCTCACTGGCCTGAACGATGAACAGACCGCCCTCAATGCCATGTGGGAAGGCGTGCAGGATTATCTGATCAAGGGCACGATTGACGGGCGTTCGCTGTTGCGCGCCATCCGTTATGCCATCGAGCGCAGCCAGATGCAGATGACCATCCGCGCGCTTTCCCTGATTGACGACCTGACGGGCGTCTATAACCGGCATGGTTTCATGAACCTTGCCACCTATCAGATTCGGCTGACCCGGCGACGGAAGTCGGGCTTTCACCTCTTGCTGCTGCATGTGGATAACCTGCGGGAAATCAACCAGTCTGAGGGGGACACTTCCGGGAACCGGATTTTGATTGCGACCGCGCGGCTTTGTTCCGATACCATGCGGAGTTCGGACATCGTGGCGCGCGTGGAGAACGACGAATTTGCCATTATCATGCCAGAGGCCGAGTGGGATAACATCGCCACCGTCATAGAACGTCTGGATGGCGCCATTGCGCGCTACAACCAGCAAAATTCTGACAGTCTGCTTTCTTTCAGCTATGGCGTGGTGTGTTTCCAGTCCTCAACCAGCGTTTCCCTGGAACATCTGCTGATGGAAGCCCGGAAAATTGCCAACAGTCATGAATTGCGGCTTTCGGGTATCCAGAAAGAGGAAGTGGATAGCGTCGAAAAGAATGAGTAGGCAGACGCAGGCTCTGCCCCGGCAATTTTTTTTAAGAAGCATTGTCAGCAGCAGGATTTTTATTTTTATGCCATAATCAGGTGGCTCGCGCATCCTGGCGATGGCAGGTAGTTCCCGTCGTAATGACGGTTTGCTTGGGCTGGACAGGAGTGCGTCCAGCATTTTTTGGAGATGGATCATGTGGTTGAGTTGCCCCGGCCTTGCGGTTGGGGATTCCTCGCTACCGTTTAGGGGAGCCTTCGGCTCCCGGTTATGCTTTGTCTTGCCTGGCTCTGCCGGAACTGGCGGAGGTTGCGCGAGACCCGTATTCAATACGTCCCTGATAATTTTAAAGGCTCCGAACCCCTTGGAGGACGGAACCAAAGGAGTACAAAAATGGTAAAAGTTTTACGTCTTGGCACGCGCATGGGGTTTGGCTTTGCCACGATTGTTCTGGTCTTTACCCTTGCCATCCTCGCAACCTACATCAACCTGCTTGAACTGAACAAGGAGGTCACGCTCATCCGCGAATTCAATGTTCCGAAAGTGACCCATGCCTCTGGTATGCGATCCTCCATGTTCCATATGCGCCTTGCCATGCTGCGGGCAATCATCACGGGCGGGCTGGTCAACAAGAGCAAGAACGCCGAAGATGTGCATAGACACAGGGCGGCGCTCCTGGATCACATTGCTGAATTCGAGAAACTTGTCCAACTGCATCCCTTTCCTGAGGAACTTGAGCCGTTGAAGGTGATCAAGGAGAACCTTGCCGTCATCATTCCCTTTCAGGAGCAACTGCTCAACAGTACGGAGATTGATGAGGAAACCTTTGCCGTAATGAGCCGGCACGCCTACATCGTGATAGAAAACAACGACAAAATCATGGCTTTCGAGCGGGAGCGCATTGCTCAACGGGCGCAGCTTGCTACGGATGAGGTGAAGGCGACCGAACGGCTGTTCATCATTGCCTTGAGCATCGGGATTGTGCTGGCGGCGCTGATGTCGTTCTTCATGACGCGCTCGGTTACGCAACCCGTGGAAGACATGCGATTGCTCTGGTCGAACTGGCAGCAACGCGCGCACAAATGACGCTGTGAGCTTCCCCTCCCAATCTACGACAAACAGTCAGGCGACAGGGTAAAACCTGCCGCCCGATTTTTTTAATGGTCATCCAAAGGACAATTGTCATCTGCAAAACTTGCGTTGTGGGGCAAACCCCATTTATCATCCGTCGCATTTTTCCACACGCAAAAAACCATCATGGGCAAAAAGCTGATTATTGCCGAGAAACCTTCGGTTGCCGCCGATATCGCCAGGGCGCTCGGCGGGTTCGACAAGCAGGCAGATTACTTCGAGCGGGACGAGTATGTCGTCTGCTCTGCGGTCGGACACCTTCTGGAACTGCAATGCCCGGAGACCTACGAGGTCAAGCGCGGGAAATGGTCGTTCGCGCATCTTCCCGTGATTCCGCCGCATTTTGATTTGAAGCCGATCGAAAAGACCGAAAGCCGCCTGAAACTGCTGACGAAGCTCATCAAGCGCAAGGACGTGGATGGCATCATCAATGCCTGTGACGCGGGGCGCGAAGGCGAGCTGATTTTCAATTACATCGTCCAACATAGCGGTTCGGAGAAGCCCATTCAGCGCCTTTGGCTGCAATCCATGACGCCCAATTCCATCCGCGATGGCTTTGTTTCCCTGCGGAAAGGGGAAGAAATGCGGGGGCTGGCGGATGCGGCGGTATGCCGTTCCGAATCCGACTGGCTGGTGGGCATCAATGGCACCCGCGCCATGACGGCTTTCAATTCCAAGACGGGCGGGTTTCATCTGACGACGGTAGGGCGGGTGCAGACGCCCACGCTTGCCATTGTGGTCGAGCGCGAGAAAAAAATCCGCGAATTCAAGCCGCGCGCTTACTGGGAAGTGGCGGCGCGTTTTGCCATTGC
>JAISSL010000180.1 GCA_031273145.1 Zoogloeaceae bacterium
ACCGGGTTTTATTGGGCGCTGACTGCGGTATGCGTCGGCTTTGTCGTCCTCGCCGCATTCCTCACCTACCATCGGCTTACCTTTCGGCAACGGCTTGTGTTCGGCGCGATGGCTATGACAGTGCCAGCGTCCCGGTGGTCGCGGGTTGAAAAAGAAATCGCGTACCGGGACATTCAGGCGCTCTTTGAGGAAACAATCAACGGACAAAAGTTCCTGCACCTCATGCACTCCGGCGGCAAATACACCATCCCCGCGTCCATGCTCCCGTCCAAGGCGGCGTTCGCGGAGATTTGCGAACTACTGGCTGCTCGCGTGCGGGACAACCGTTAGACGGAAGTCGCCAATGCCCATAATTGACCCGCCAATCGAAACCGTGGTGCTTATCAACCGTTCTAGCGGGGAGAATCGACTCATTTTTGAGTCCCCGCTATGTTCGCCCAACCACGCTGCCGAGCTTTGGTGGGAGGTCAATTCCAGTCACTACGTCCTGTTTCAGCAAGACGAGTACTACGATGACACGCTTAGAAATCGGAGGAATGCCGACAATATGCTATCGCCACGCGACCCACACATTCGGCTTGTTTACGTCGCTTCTGTTTTGGGACTTGGCTCGTTTGATGGCACGCAATGGTTGCAGATTTCCCGTTGCGTGGTTGCGCCGACCGCCTGAAGATGAGCTATGAAGATGAATAACAGTAGTCGGCATGGCGCATATCAGGCAAGGGAACCGTGTTCCGGCAAGGCTTGCCTGTCCTGTTTGAGGGCGCGGGAATGCACAGAGGCGATCAATTTCATGTAAGAAATTTCGCCGCTGATGAAGCGGTTCAGAAGCGCCAGGAAGTCAGTGTCGGGCTTGAAGCCCTCAATGATCCCATCGGCAAGCGCGTAGTCGGTAGCGCGTTGCCGTTCTTCAACCGTAGATTCACGTAGCATGTTTTCCAATTTCTGCTCCTTTGGGTTGTTCGTGTGGTCTGACATAAATTACATTCTTCTCATCACGAGTTATGATGAATTTTTGGTTCTCGCAGAACCAGTCGCTTAGCTTCTTTTTGCCACTACCATACAGAAAATTTGGCAATTGCCGGTGAATTTCCGCTCCCACCTCGCCGAGGTTCGCCCAGCCATTGTACCCACCCCGTCATTCCTGCGTAGTCTGGAATGATGAAGTAGGGGCAGCCTTCAGCTCCAGGTTACGATTCGTCCTGCTGGTTTTATAGAAAAACCTACAGGTTTTATATAAACCTTACAGGTTTTCGCAGATTCTTGGCACGCGGGGCGCGAGGGCGCAGAAAAGCTCGTAGCTGATGGTTCCGGCGGCTTCTGCCAGCGCGTCCGCGTCGACTGCGCCGCCTTCTCCCGTTCCCCACAGGGTTACGGGACTGCCTATTCTGGCCTGTAAAACATCGCGCAAATCGCAGGCAATCATGTCCATGGAAACGCGCCCCAGGGTGCGGGTAGGGATACCCTCTACCGCAATCGGCGCGCCCGTTGGCGCATGGCGCGGATAACCATCGGCGTAACCGCAGGCAACAATCCCGACCGGCGTATCCGCGTTTGCCTGCCAGGTTCCGCCATAGCCTACCCGTTCTCCGGCCTTGACCGTTCGCACCGCAACCAGACGGCTTTCCAGTGTCATGACCGGGCGCAGGTCGAGTTCTGCCGCCGTATGACCGGGGAGCGCCCCAAATGGGCTGCCGCCATAGAGCATGATGCCCGGCCGCGCCCAGCTTCCGTCCCCGGATGCCTCTGGATATTTCATCAAGGCGGCGGAATTGGCAAAACTCCACGGCAGGCCGGCGTGGCTTGCGAGTTGCCGCGCAATATCCAGTTGTGCCGAAAAACCTTCCCCACTATCCGCGCTGGCAAAATGGGTCATCAGGGTTATGTGCCGGATGCCGAGCCGTTCCAGTTGTTGCCTGACTGCGCCTGTTTCCTGCGGGTTGAAGCCCAGCCGGTTCATGCCCGTATTCACCTTCAGATAGACATGCGCCGGACGGATGGGCGCGGCGGCAAGCATTTCCAGTTGCGCGGGGCTGTGCAGGGTGGGAATCAGGTCATGCTGGACAATCCGCGCGATTTCTTCTGCCACAAAAAAACCTTCCAGTAACAGGATGGGTTGCCGATGTCCGCGCTCGCGCAAGGCCACGGCAATTTCCGATTCGAGCAGGGCGAACCCGTCCGCCAGAGTATCCAGCGCATGTGCCGCCGCAAACTGCCCATGCCCATAGGCATCGGCCTTGATGACCGCCCACAGTTTTGCGCCTTTGCCTGATGCGCGGGCGACGGAAAAATTATGGCGCAGGGCGGAAAAATCCAGCCGCGCCCGAATGGGACGAGCGCAGGTAGCCGTATTTTTAAGAGGGAAGTCCGGGCTAGAGTCGTTCACGATGAAGGGATGTTGGCTGGAGAAATTCAGGGATTCTGGATGGTGATCTTGCGGATGCGGTGGTTCAACATATCTGCCACATAGAGATTACCTGCCGCGTCAATCGCAATACCATGAGGCTCATTAAATCGTGCGGCACTTCCCTGCCCGTCGGCAAAACCGGCCTCGCCGCCTGCAAGGGTGCTGACCTTTCCCTTGGGCGTTACTTTGCGGATGCGATGGTTATCACGATCCGCCACATAGAGGTTCCCTGCTGCGTCGATTGCAATGCCTTGAGGGTCTTTAAATCGTGCCGCGCTTCCCTCTCCATCAGCAAATCCGTATCCACCACTCACGAGGGAACTGATCTTTCCGTTTGGCGTAATCTTGTGGATGTGGTTAGTAACCATATCCGTCACATAGAGATTGCCTGCCGCATCGATTGCGATGCTGGAAGGACCGTAAAGCATGTCGGAGCCTTTCAGTGCGCCGTCTACAAGAGTGCTGACTTTTCCCTTAGGTGCAATCTTGCGGATGCGGTAGTTATTCGTATCCGCTATATAAAGGTTGCCCGCCGCGTCGATTGCAATGCCGGAAGGCTCGTGAAACTGTGCAACGCTTCCCTCGCCATCGGCAAAGCCTTTTTCCCCGCCCGCAATGGTACTGACTACTCCCTTTGGTGTAACCTTGCGGATGCGGTGATTCCACATATCCGCCACGTAGAGGTTGCCCGCCGTATCAATTGCGATGCCGGTAGGCTTTTTAAACCGAGCGGCGCTTCCTTGCCCGTCGGCAAAATCATCGCGCTCATAGCCTATTGGGTTACCACCGCCTGCCAGTGTACTAACTTTTCCCTTGGGCGTAATCTTACGGATGCGGCTGTTCCGTTCTTCAGTCACATAGAAATTGTCCGCCGCATCAATTGCGATGCTGTAAGGATAATCAAATTGTGCAGTGCTTCCCTGTCCGTCGGCAAAGCCTCGCTCGCCACCCGCAAAGGTACTGACGATGACCGTTTCGGCTTGGGAAGGACTGTTTAAGCAAGCCACCAGAAACAGAGCCAAAAAAAGCATCGTTGGATGGATTTTCCGGGCGCGGGTAAGAAAAGACTGCTTGTTGCAAGAATGTTCAAAGGACATTTTTTAACACTCCTGTCAAAAAGAATTGGGTAGGCCGGACGCAATCGGCGCGAGCGGCGGCGTTACATCGCCGCATTGCGCCCGGTGGCGCAGCGCGTGATCCATCAAGACCAGCGCCAGCATGGCTTCCGCAATCGGCGTTGCGCGAATGCCCACGCAGGGGTCGTGCCTGCCTTCCGTCGCCACGAGAACCGGATTCCCCATTACATC
>JAISSL010000185.1 GCA_031273145.1 Zoogloeaceae bacterium
GATGGTCTTCTTTCACCACGACCTTCAGGCCATTCGCCAGAATTTTTTCATGCACCTTGCCGCTCTCCGCATGAAGAGGCAAAGCCACAACCAGCAGCAGAACCAGACTGACGAGCGCAGGAAAATGCCGACGAACAAGGCGGCGCAAACAAAATTCAGAATGTGTCATGGGGAAAAAGCCTTTCTGATGGGATTTTGAGCGCTTCCGACGGGAAGCGACACATATTATATGGGTATTATATGCACACAAGGGATAAATTCTGTGGCGGCGCAAATTTATGACGGCAGAACGCGCCCCGCGAATCCGGCACTCCACAACAATTAGCTTGACACCGCCGATACAAATGGGAAACAATGTCACACGAAAGGATTAAGGTGTGGCTATGGTTACGAACACGATAGTTCATGTTCGCCTCAACGGCGATATCAAGAAGCAGGCTACGGAAACACTGGCTGCGATGGGGCTATCCATTTCTGATGCTGTCCGGGTATTCCTGACAAGGGTAGTCGCCGAGCAACAACTTCCGTTCGCTCTCAAGGTTCCAAATGCCGAGACCCGCATGGCGATGGCTGAAGCGGATGCGATTATTCGAGAGCGCCGCGCTCGCTTTGGCAATGCCACAGAACTGTTTGATGATCTCGAAAAGAACATCCAAAAGTAAGCGCACTGCCCTGCCAAGAACGGCTGATTATGCGAAGTCCTTTTTGAAAGATTGGGAGCGCCTGACTCAATCCGGCAGGTACGACATGAACCGGCTGAAGGATGCCATGCTCCTGCTGATTGCGAATGACGCGCCGCTTGGCCCGGAATGGAAGGATCATCCACTGTCAGGCGACTGGGAAGGACACAGGGAGTGTCATATCGGCGGCAATTTCCTGCTGGTGTACACACTGGACGACAGCGGCAAAGTAGGCACGGTAGTTTTTGTGCGGGCGGGAACCCATGCGGAATTGTTTGAGTAAGGGAACTACCTTGCAAGTGGCAGGTCTTGAAGACGACAATTGCCGCTCCTACAGACACAACCAATGTCATTTGCAGGACACCTTCCTAAGATGAAACAACCCTTTTTAAGATGAAGCAACATTGGTCGCCATCTTTCATTTCATTAAGATGCTTTGCAAATTTCCTGCACTTTTTGATAAATGACGATGTGTTTTTCTTCGTAGCAAGAAGTGGTATATCTCTGCAATAACCTTCACTTTCTAAAATCTGTGCTTCAATTGAATCATAAATTACATCCTCTATGAGGAAGCCATTATTTTTTGCCAGATAGCTCATGCTTCTCGTTGTATGCAAAAAGAAATGACGAGGGGCATCTAACTGAAACCAGTTGTTTCTATATTTACGAAATGCGAAAGAATCTGATACGGGAACCCTTATCAGCAAAATGCCAGAATCATTTAAAAGCCTGGCAAGGTCTTTAAATACAGCGTGCGGCTCAGACATGTGTTCAAATGAGTGATTGAGCATGATTATATCATACTTGCCTTCGTGTTCATGAGTCGTTTGCCTTAGCACCTTCACCCCAGATGGATAAAAAATATCCTTCTCTATGTAAGGGTCAATGCCTGTCAAATTTGAAAACCCCCAATTTTTCATCTCCAACAAAAAGTTACCAGCTCCCGACCCGACATCAAGTATGGCATCTTTTTTGCTGCAATGTTTTAATACCCCTAATACGCTTGTACGACTGGGGAATTTCAAGTATGGCCCATGTCTTAAAACTGTCAATCCAAGCATATATGCATTCGCAAGAAAATACATAGCTATTTTCTTGAATATGCCGATTGGAACTTGCTTGAACGAATAATAATCATCGGGATAATACCTGGACATATTCTCAGGTATCTCGGCGATTTGCAAACACCCACAAGCAACGCATTGGAAATAGAGAAATTCGTCTCTAAAACCAAACATCATCTCACGAGCCACTAATATTGGATGTTCTTGGGTGCTGTTGCATATTTTACATTGATTCATGTCAGAATCTCCTGAAGAAACATGGAGTTAGCGGTTTTCACACGAATACTCGCGCAGAACAGCGCGGCATGGAGCCAAAACAGGCGAACCCGAAAAACAAAAAACCCCGCTCCAGAAGGAGGCAGGGTTTTGCTGTTTTTCGTGCAGGCAGCCGCGCAGGTTCGCGCGGCGAAAATCAGGCTGGCAAGGGGACTGACTGACTGACTGACTGACTGACTGACTGACTGACTGACTGACTGACTGAGCAAGAAGTGTACCCGCTCTGCCCCACGGGTTACGGGCAGGCGGTTGGCAGCATGGCTGAAGGATTGAGAGAACATGGTCAGTCTGAAACCTTACGCAAAATAAGTCATCGAACAAAAACAATTGCAACGAATGCGGATGTTAACACACATTGTAACCAAACACAATACCAATCGTAATCTGAGCAGGACATGGGCAACAGGCGACCGCCCCGGACAAGCCCTCCACAGAACAATTGGCATCCATAGAATTATCTGTGGGGCAGAATCAAGGCGTGTGGGTGCGGGGCAAAAGCAGCCACATCCGGCCTCTCTGTTTCATGCGTCCTGCCTGTAGGCCGGCTTCCTTGCCAAATCCCCAGAAAAAGTCGGCGCGAACTCCGCCCTTGATAGCGCCGCCGGTATCCTGCGCCAAAACCAGACGATTCAGCGGCTTCCTGCTGTTGGGATGCGTCGTGGCAAGCCAGACCGGCACGCCCAGCGTGACATGGCGCGGGTCTACCGCAATGCTGCGCCCCGCCGTCAGAGAGACGCCCAACGCGCCCAAAGGCCCGCCATCCGCTTGACCTACGTCGTCATCCGTCAGTTCGCGGAAAAAGACATAGCTCGGATTCTCGTCCAGCAAGGCGCGTAGCCGTCCCGGATACCTTCTCGCCCAAGCCTGAATGCCCTGCATGGAAGCCTCTTCCAGTTTCAGCTCGCCCCGCTCAATCAGCGCCCTGCCAATCGAACGGTAGGGATGCCCATTCTGGTCGGCATAGCCAATCCGCGCAAAGCGACCATCGGGCAATTCCACCCTTCCTGACCCCTGAACCTGCAAAAAGAAAAACTCAACCGGATCGGATACCCATAAAATCGGCTCGCCCGGCCATTCTCCATCGGGTCTGGCCTCAATTTCAGCGCGGGTCCAGTAGGGAATCACCTTGTTCCCCACCAGCCTGCCGCGCAGGCGGCGAAATTTCAAATCGGGATATAGCTCGCCCAAGTCAATGGTCAGCATATCCGGCGGCGGCGCAAGAACCGGCACGTTATTCTGCGCGTTGCGCTGGCGGCTGCCCTGAATGAGCGGCTCGTAATAGCCTGTAACCACGCCTTCCGTCTGCCCGTTCACCTCCATCAGGGCATAGGGGCGCAATTCCGTCTCGAAAAAGTGGCGTATCGCCTCATTGCCGCCTTTTACGCGACTGGCCTTGTCGCATACGCCCTGCCAGTCGTTCCATACCTTTCTTTCCCGCAATTTCCAACGATTGCAGGAAAGCAGGAACGCCTGCCAGGCTTCTTCCAGATTATCCGTCTGCCAGCCCGGCAAATCCTTCCAGCCCACGGCGTGCAAACGGGTCTTGACATCGGTCTGCACATCCGCCACAACCGGCGGAGGTGGCGCAACCGGCACCCCCGTCGCAGTTCTTGCAGCGGGCGCAGTCGTTGTAGACGGCGCGGTCGGCAAAACCGGCTCAGGACAGACCGGACACACCGGGCATTCCTGGGCAGAACTGGCAGAAACAGGGGTATCCCCGGTTTGCGGCGGGTTGGTGACACACCCCGAAAGCAACAGGGCGCTTAAAAAAACGCCCGGAAAAAGCGCGATAGAATGGATTTTTTGCATGGTTTTGGCTAGATTATCAATCCCGTTGCCCCTGAGTATACCTTCCCTCTCCCACGTTATGCCGCTTTCCCCCAAATCTTCTTCCGATCCGGCGTCATCCTTTTCCGACCTTTTGACCCGCGCCGATGCCCTGCTCGCCCGAATCGAAGCCTTGCTGCCCAAGGCAGGAGAAGCGCCCGACTGGGAAAAAATCATCGCCTGCCGCTGGAAAAAACACAAAAGGGGATTCATCCATCCTTTCGGCGAAGAAGGTCGCCTCATTCCGGTGCATAACCTCAATCCCATCCGCCTTGCCGATTTAAGCTGCATAGAGGAACAAAAGACGCGCATCGTCGCCAATACCCAACAGTTCATCCGGGGCTATGCCGCAAACAACGCGCTGCTAACCGGCACGCGCGGTTCTGGCAAATCCTCGCTCATCAAGGCGCTGTTGAACGAATTTTCCGGCAAAGGGCTGCGCCTGATCGAAGTCGACAAGGAAGACCTGGCCGATCTGGCGGACATCATTGACCAGATTGCAACTAGACCGGAAAAATTCATTCTCTTTTGCGACGACCTCTCCTTTGAGGCGGGCGAGAGCGCCTACAAGGCGCTGAAATCCGCGCTGGATGGCTCCATCGCCGTGCCGCCGGACAACGTGCTGATTTACGCGACTTCCAATCGTCGCCACCTGATTCCCGAATATTTCTCCGAAAATCTGGAAGGCTCGCGCGCCGAAAACGGAGAAATCCATCCCGGCGAGACCGTGGAAGAAAAAATTTCCCTCTCCGAGCGTTTTGGCCTCTGGGTTTCGTTCTATCCCTTCTCGCAGGAAGATTATCTCGCCATCGTCCGGCACTGGCTGGCATCTTTCGGCTTTTCCAACCGCGTCATTCAGGACGCAGAGCGCGACGCGCTCAACTGGGCCTTGAGCCGGGGTTCCAGAAGCGGGCGCGTCGCCTGGCAATTCGCGCTGGATTTTGCGGGACATCTCGCAAAAAATACAAAGTCATGCCAGAATGCCGGAAAATCCCGCACCAGCAGGAAACGCGCATCATGACCACGCCCCAACCCGCCGATTCGCCGCCGTTTGTCGAAGTGGCCGCTGCGGTCATCTTGAGCCGCGATTATCAGAATTTTCTCCTGACCTGCCGCCCGGATGGCAAGCCCTATGCAGGCTATTGGGAATTCCCCGGCGGAAAAATCGAAGCCGGCGAAGACGTAAAAACGGCGCTCATCCGCGAAATTCATGAAGAACTCGGCCTTCACGTCACCGAAGCCAGCCCGTGGATTACCCAGGGATTTCTTTATCCCCATGCCTTCACGCACGTCCATTTCTGGCGCGTTACCGGCTGGGAAGGCGAAATATCTGGCGAACAAACCATTGAACCCAAAGCTATCGCCTGGAATCCAATCAACCTCCCCTGCAAGCTCACCCCCATTCTCCCGGCCAATAGCCAGATTTTGCAGATGCTGGCCATGCCAACCCAAATCCTCATCACCCATGCGGGAGAAGTGGGCATCGAAGCGGAAATGGCGCGTATCGAACGAGCCTTGACGCAAGGCATCCGCATGATTCTGATCCGGGAACAGACACTCCCCGCTACCCAACGCCTGAACTTCATCCATTCGGTCATTGCAAATGCCAAATCGCGCAATGCCCAGGTAATCCTAAGCGAAACGGGCGATGAAAGCGAAAGCGAACTCTCCCGCTCAACCGGCGCGCATGGCATTCATTTGACCAGCGCCGCGCTCCGCGCCACGCTCAACCGTCCCTGCTTTCCCTGCGTCGGGGCTTCCTGCCATGACGCGGAAGAACTCCAGACCGCGCAGAAAATCGGGCTGAATTACGTCACCCTGGGGCCGGTACTGCCTACGCCCAGCCATCCCGACCATCCCGGCCTTGGCTGGGAGGCTTTCGCCGCGCTGGCTCTGAATACGCCGATTCCCATCTACGCCCTTGGCGGACAAAGCCGGGATACCCTCGCCACGGCACAACAGCATGGCGCGCATGGCATCGCCTGCATGAGAAATCTTTAAAATTTCCACTTTAACCTTCTCTTCTGCCCTATCCGCCCCATGCTTGTGGTACTCTTTACACTTCCTTGACCTGTCGCATCACCATGACTTCTGAACCCATGACTTCCC
>JAISSL010000195.1 GCA_031273145.1 Zoogloeaceae bacterium
TCAAAAGGGCGCAATTTTAATAAGAAAACAAGGGGCTGTCAATCTTCTTCCATACCTTTTTCACGCACAAACTATCAGTTGTGCGGCTGCGCCTTGCCGCAATCCGCCCCCAACCAGCGTCCCGACGATTGCTCGTGCTCCTTTTGCCCATTTTGCGTAATCCGCTCTATGGTCACAGAGTAGGCAGTATCGCTCTGGAAGGTGATTTCGCCTTCGCCGCTGGAAGGCGGCTCTGTACAGGTGTAGGATATCTTGACCGTATTGCCTACCTTGGGTGATGCGTGAGTAGCGCACTTCTCATCCTGTGCAAACCACGCAAGCGGCGCAATCTCCCGCGCAAGCTGCACAGTTTCCTGTTTAGCTATTTCAGGCGTGATGCAGAACGCGATGAGCAAGGAAGTATGCCGCGTGGTCAAGTGCCAAAGACCCGGCTTGATGCTTACGTCCTCAGCAAGGGCGGAAGCGGCAAAAAACAAAACCGCCGCAATGCCCAACGCCTTGCATTTCATGAGGTTTTCCTGACGGGAAAGCGCAAAAACCGCAGTTTATCGGGCAGGCGCAGGCAGCATCATCGGTTTTACTTTGCCGCAATCCGTGTTCAGCCAGAGTCCCGACGTTTGCGAATCCACGTTTTTCTCGTTGTACACCGCCCGCATGGTCATGGAATAGGCGGTATCGCTTTGGAAAGTGATCTCACCCTCGCCGCTGGAAGGCGGCTCTGTGCAGGTGTAAGACATCTTGACCGTATTGCCGACCTTGGGCGAGGTGTTGGTGGTGCATTTGCCATACTGCTGAACCGGCACAATCTCCTGTTTAGCCTGTTCCGGCGTGATGCAAACCCGAATGACCATCCCCGTATCTTCCATTCTGATGCCATCCTTTGCCAGCTTGCCTTCCACTTCCTTGCGCTCGTCTGGCGACATCTTCGCTACCTGCTGCTGCATGGCGGAGAATGCCGCCCCCTGCACGGTCATTTCCCAAAGACCCGGCTTGATGTTCATGCCTTCGGCAAGGGCGGATGCGGCAAACAGCGCGACCGCTGCAATTCCCAAAACTTTGTATTTCATGATGTTTCTCCTGTTTTCCTGATTGATCGTGTTTATTTCACAGGCTGTGACGGCTTGACATTGCCACAACCCCCATTCAGCCAGCGCCCAAACGCCTGAAAATCCGTACGTTGTCCGTCGTCCACCGTCCACATGGTCATGGAATAGGCGGTATCGTTCTGGAAGGTGATTTCACCTCCGCCGCTGGAAGGCGGCTCTGCACAGGTATAAGAGAGCTTGACCGTATTGCCTGTTCGAGACGTTTTTATGGGGCACCCCCTATGCGGTTGAACCTGCATGATTTCCTGTATAGTCGCTTCAGGCGTGAGGCAAACCTGAATGGTCATCCGAATGGACGACCCCTCCTGATCCATTTTCATTCGGGTGCCTTTTTTCTTGAACATGTGTGCTTCCGCTTGCTTGCGCTCGTCTAGCGTCTCCTGCTCAGTGGCTTCCGTTGCGTGTACGACGGTCATTTCCCAAAGCCCCGGTTTGAGGTCACCTGCGGCAGAGGCGGACATGGTAAACAGCAGAACCGCCGCAATTCCCAACGCTTTGCATTTCATGATGTTTCCCTGTTGAAGTGAAAATGAAAACCATTTTACGGGATACCTTTTATTCGCGCAAACAAGGCAAGGTCAATATTTGGTTGCGTCCAGAAAAGGAGGGGATTTACCCGCACTCGTCATTCCAGAGTAGGTGGGAAGAAGGCGGGCATCCCTCTTGCAAAAAGGGACTAAAACCTCGCTTTCTACAAAAGCCGTCCGCAAAATCCGCGCAGTACCAATGGTTTTTCAGTTGCCATCTGCAAGAGCCGCAAAAATTCCCTACAATGCCCTCTTTGTCCGTTTATCATCCCTGCATGAGCACTCTTCGCATTCGCGGCGCGCGTACCCACAACCTCAAGAACATCAGCCTCGACCTGCCGCGCGACAAACTGATCGTCATTACCGGGCTTTCCGGCTCTGGCAAGTCCTCGCTCGCGTTCGATACGCTCTACGCCGAAGGGCAGCGGCGGTATGTGGAATCGCTCTCTGCCTACGCGCGTCAGTTCCTGCAACTGATGGAAAAACCGGACGTGGATTTTATCGAAGGGCTTTCTCCCGCCATTGCCATCGAACAGAAAGCGGTTAACCACAATCCGCGCTCCACGGTGGGAACGGTTACGGAAATTCACGATTATCTGCGCCTTCTGTTTGCGCGGGCAGGGACGCCCTATTGCCCGGAGCATGGCCTGCCGCTTGCCGCGCAAACCGTCTCGCAGATGGTCGACCACGTTCTCGCGCTGCCCGTGGATACCCGTCTGATGGTGCTCTCCCCCATTGTGGCAGAGCGGAAAGGCGAACAGCAGGATTTGTTCGCGGAATTACGCGCCCAGGGCTTTGCGCGGCTCAGGATTGACGGCGCAATCTACGAAATGGACGCCCTGCCCAAGCTCGCCAAGACGAAAAAACACAGCGTGGATATTGTCGTCGACCGCCTGAAAGTCCGTCCCGACGCGCGGCAACGGTTGGCGGAATCGTTCGAGACCGCGCTGCGCCATGCCGACGGACGCGCCATCGTGCTGGAAATGGATTCGGAGACCGAACATCTGTTTTCCGCCCGCTTTGCCTGTCAAAAATGCAACTATTCCTTGCAGGAACTGGAACCGCGCCTCTTTTCCTTCAACAATCCAATGGGCGCCTGCCCGAAATGCGACGGACTGGGCGTCATCCAGTTTTTTGACCCGGCAAGGGTGGTGGTCGCGCCGCAGCGTTCCATCGCGGCAGGCGCAATCAAGGGGTGGGACAGGAAAAGCGCCTTCTATTTCCAGATGTTGCAGCAAGTAGCCGACCACTACGGCTTCGATGTCGAAGCGCCTTATGAAACTCTGGCTGAAGCGGCGCGTCAGATTGTCCTCTACGGTTCCGGGCGCGAATCCATTGAATTTTCCCACATGACGGAACGCGGAACCTGTTTCATCCGCAAACATCCCTTTGAGGGCGTACTGCGGAATCTGGAACGGCGCTATCGGGAAACGGATTCACAGATGATGCGCGAGGAACTGGCGCGTTACATCAGCAACCAGACCTGCCCGCAATGCGAGGGCAGCCGCCTGAAAAAAGAAGCGCGGCATGTGCGGGTCGGCGATAAAACCCTGCATGAAATCAATCGCTTGCAACTGCGGGAAACGATAGATTTTTTTCAGGCGTTGGCGCTTACCGGCCACAAGGCGCAGGTGGCAGACAAGGTACTGAAGGAAATTCGCGCCCGACTCAATTTTCTGGTCAATGTCGGCCTGGATTATCTCTGTCTCGAACGCTCGGCAGATACGCTTTCCGGCGGTGAAGCGCAGCGCATCCGGCTGGCAAGCCAGATCGGTTCCGGCTTGACCGGCGTCATGTACGTGCTGGATGAGCCTTCCATTGGTCTCCATCAGCGCGATAACGCGCGTCTGCTCGCTACGCTCTGCCAACTGCGGGACATGGGCAATACGGTCATCGTGGTCGAGCATGACGAGGAAACCATCCGCCTGGCGGATCACATCGTGGATATTGGCCCCGGCGCGGGGGTGCATGGCGGCGAAGTTGTGGCGGAAGGTTCGGCCAAGGCCATTGCCGCGCATCCCGCCTCCATGACCGGCGCGTACCTCTCTGGCAAGCGCAAGATTGCCGTGCCGGAAAAACGCCGCCAGGCCGCAAACGGTCAAACGCTGAGGATTACCAACGCCTGCGGCAACAACCTGAAAGCGGTGGATTTTGAACTGCCGATTGGCGTTTTGACTTGCGTAACCGGAGTTTCCGGTTCCGGGAAATCCACCCTCATCAACGATACGCTCTACAAGGCGGCGGCGCGCGCCTTGAACGGCGCCAGCGCCGAACCCGCCGGGTATGATGAAATTCGCGGCCTTTCCTTTTTCGACAAGGTGGTGAGCGTCGATCAGGCGCCGATTGGCCGCACCCCGCGTTCCAACCCGGCTACCTATACCGGACTTTTGACGCCTATCCGCGAACTGTTCGCGCAAATCCCGGAAGCCCGCGCGCGCGGCTATCTGCCGGGGCGTTTTTCCTTCAACGTCAAGGGCGGACGCTGCGAAGCCTGTCAGGGCGATGGCGCGCTCAAGGTCGAGATGCACTTTCTGCCCGATATTTACGTGCCTTGCGATGTCTGCCACGGCAAACGCTACAACCGGGAAACCCTGGAAATCTGCTACAAGGGCAAGAACATTTACGACATTCTGGAAATGACGGTGGAAGTTGCGCGCGCCTTTTTCGATCCCGTTCCGAATATCGCCCGCAAGCTGCAAACCCTGGTGGATGTTGGGCTTTCCTACATCACCCTGGGACAAAGCGCCACCACCCTTTCCGGCGGCGAAGCGCAACGGGTCAAACTCGCGCTCGAACTCTCGCGCCGCGATACCGGCAATACCCTCTACATTCTCGATGAACCCACCACCGGCCTGCATTTTGCGGACATCGAAATGTTGCTCTCCGTGCTGTACCATCTGGTCGAACGCGGCAATACCGTGGTGATGATTGAACACAACCTCGACGTAATCAAAACCGCCGACTGGATTGTCGACCTGGGGCCGGAAGGCGGCGACGGTGGCGGACGCATTATCGCCACGGGCACGCCGGAAACAATCGCCACGATGCAGGGCAGCCATACCGGGCGTTTTCTCGCTTCAGTACTGAAGCGCAAAGCGCCATAACCTCTTGAACGGAAAGTCCCATGATCCGAAAAATCCTGCGTATCCTGCTGAAAGCCTTTCTCATCCTGCTCATTCCCGTCATTATCGCGGGCTGCCAGGTACTCCAGACCATTGGCGAGAAGCCAGGCCCGGAGGAAATCGCGCGCTACGAGCAGCTCTCCTATTTCAAGGAAGGCGCCTTTCAGAACCCGATGGTTTTGCCCTTTTACCCGGATCGAATTACCGGCGCGGGACCTCAAAACTGGTGGCGGTTTCTGTGGTTCCTGCTCTCCAACCCGAACGCGCCCCAAACCACGTTGCCACTGGTCGCGCTGGATGCGTCCTCTTTTACGGCAGCGCCCGCTGAACTCGCGTTTTACTGGCTTGGGCATTCTTCCCTCATCATCGAACTGGATGGCCTGCGCTTTCTGGTCGACCCGGTACTCGGCAATGCCGCGCCCCTGCCCGGATTCGTCCGCCGCTACGTGGATGCGCCCATTCAGCGCAAAGACCTGCCGCCCGTGGATTACGTCCTGATTACCCACGACCACTACGACCATCTGGAATACGCCACCATGCGCGCCCTGCGAAAACGGCCTGAAACCCACTTCGTCATGCCCTATGGGGTTGCCGCGCACTTCAGAAAATGGGGCGTGCCGGAAGAGCGCATCCACGAAATTGGCTGGGGAGAGAGCTTTCAGGCCGGCAAGGTGCGGGTTGTCTCGGAACGCACCCTTCATTTTTCCGGGCGAACCTTTCAACGCAATACAAGCCTCTGGAGCGCCTATGTCCTGCAAGGCGAAAAATCCCGCCTCTTCATCAGCGGAGATTCGGGCTATGGCGACCATTTCGCGGACATCGGGGCGCGACATGGCCCCTTTGACCTGGCCTTTATCGAAATTGACGCCTGGAATCCCGGCTGGCCGAATACCCACATGTTCCCGGAAGAAGTCATCCGCGCCTGCCACGACATCGGCGCAAAAACGCTGATTCCCGTGCACTGGGGCGTGTTCGACCTTGCGCGCCATCCCTGGGACGAGTCCATCCGCATGATTCGCACCCTCGTAAATCAGGATGGCACCATCCACCTCATGACCCCAAAAATGGGAGAAAAGGTCATCCCAGGCGAAACCCAAACGCAGGATTGGTGGGTCTTGCAGACGGCAACTGAAAAACCATCTGATCCAGCAGACGGCGATTGAAAAAACATTGCCGCCTGCAAAAAATATTGCTCATATCCTGCTCAGAGCAGGTCTTCCTGCTTTCCGGTTTTGGCTTCCACCTTGGCTTTTTTGAAGGTGGTAGCGCCACGGGAAAGGTCGGGATATTTCGCCTCTTCACTTCCATCCAGCAGTCCGGCAATGGTGAGGATTTGCAGTTTGCGATATTCCTTGCCTGTGACGGGGTTGGTGTAGTATCCCTCTTTGACGGCTTCCTCAACCATCGCTTTGGTTGGTTGCGTAAGCGTAATGAACAGCCCCATCTCCGCCTGTTCCCGCGCAACCACCTGGGCAAGTTCGCGGATCATCTTCACTTCCACGTTTTCGCCGCCCTTTACGGACACCACGATTTTTCTGTGCGCCTTGGTGTCGTCCTGAAAGAAAATCAGGCCATCAATGCTGCCGTCCGCGCCTTTTTTCTTGCCCTGATAGGGTTGCGCGTTGACCAGCGAACACGCCCACCACTGGAATTGATATTTATCGCGCCTTGCCAGGTCTCTTGCGCCTTCCAAATCTTTCGGCGTACCATGCACCTCAAAGCCAATTTCGGGGAAGGCGTCCTTCAGGCGTTTTTCAATCAACGTGATCGCAAGGTGGGTAATGTCAATGCCAATCCACTGGCGTTTCAGTTTTTGCGCGTCTTGAACCGCCGTGCCACAGCCGCAGAAGGGGTCGAGTACCACATCTCCTTCGTTGCTGCTGGCGCTGATGATTCGTTCCAGCAGGGCAAGCGGCTTTTGCGTCGGGTAGCCAAGCGATTCACCCCCTGAAACCGGCAAAATATCATTCCAATCATTCTGCAAGGGCACACCGGGCATTTCATCCAGATACCGCTTGTAGGCGGGAACATTCCCTTCCTTCGTTTGAACGATGCGCCCCTGAGAAATCAATTCGTCCATTTTCTCTTTGGAATATCTCCAGTAACGGGTCACTCCCATCACCTCATACGACGGATGCCCTGTGGCTGCCCCGCCCGGACCAGTGAGATTGTCAAGCCGATAACGCCGATTCGTTCCCGGTTCTGTGTGACGGTACATCTTTTTGAGATAGTCCTGGTCATATTTGGTGTAGAGCCAGTTCCATTGCCAGTTGGACGATTTTGTATAGAAGAACAAAATGTCGCGGATGTTGCCATATTGGACGCGCCCCTGCTTGGCGTCATTGTGGGCGCTTGAGCGCCGCCAACTGATTTCAGTCCTGTAGTTTTTCTTCCCAAATACCGCGTCCAGCACGATTTTCAGATAATGACTGGCGGTCGGGTCGCAGTGCAGGTAGAGGCTGCCTGTCGGCTTCAACGCGCGATGCAGTTCCAGCAGCCGGTTCGCCATCATGACGAGGTAGGCTAACATGTCGTTCTTGCCCAAAAACTGACGAAATGCCTGAATCATCTCAATGGCATCGGTATTTTTCCCGCGCCCGATCTCGGAGAATTCGCGCTCCGCCTGTTCTCCCCAATGCCAGGAATCCTTGAAGGCGACGATTTGCGCCTCGCTTTGTTCTCCCTTGGGCGACGCAAAGAGCATGTTGTAGTCGCGCGCGCTGTTGAACGGCGGGTCGAGATAGATCAAGTCGACCGATTCATCCTTGATTTGCTCGCGCA
Source organism: Zoogloeaceae bacterium (assembly GCA_031273145.1). GTDB lineage: Bacteria > Pseudomonadota > Gammaproteobacteria > Burkholderiales > Rhodocyclaceae > Azovibrio. Next base: position 7,537 of record JAISSL010000195.1, read on the forward strand.
AAATATCCAGATTGTTGCCGTAGTACAGAGCGTTGGCGTTCGGCTTCGTTGCTTTGTTCGCGTTCGTGATAATGTCACTTTCCAGATGAGACGATGATTTTTCACTTGCCGTCCGCAGGAACTGCCGCTGCTTCTTCGCCCGTAAAGGGGATGAAAATTTCGCCGGGTTTAATCATGCCGAGTTCGGAGCGGGCGCTTTCTTCAATGGCTTCGTGTCCGCCTTTCAGGTCGCGCACTTCCGCT
>JAISSL010000123.1 GCA_031273145.1 Zoogloeaceae bacterium
ATATTCGCCGACATAAGGCAATTCCCGCAGACGTTCCGCCAGCTTGCCGCCAAAACCGCCATTTTCCGGGTTCAGCCAATCCCGGACGGTTTCGACCAGCATCAGCATCGCCTCGTGCAAGCCCATCGCCAGAAAGATGGTCGGCACCAACAGGCCAAGGATGAGGATCAGGGTCATCCATGCCGCCGCCAGGGTATCCCGTTTGCCGGAAAGGCGATGCAGCCATCTGTAGAACGGCCAGGTCGTCACGCAGATAATGGCGGCAAACAAAATAGCGGCAAGAAACGGGGCAAGGACAAACAGGCATCCCAGAATCAGCAACGCAAACAGGCTTAGTTGCGCCAGCGGCTGAAAGTATTGTGGCATGGCAAATTCTCGCTAGATTCTGGCAAGGTTTTTCAACGCCTGTCGGATGCCCTCTTCGGTCGACAGGCCATCCGGCAACGCCTTGTGCGCCGCGAATGCCTCTTTTTCGGAATAGCCGAGCGCCAGAAGCGCGTTCAACACGTCGTTCGCTACGCCCGCTACCGGGTCAGCCCCGGCACTGATGCCATCCGGCATGGGCAGCTTGCCTTTCAGTTCCAGTAGCAAGCGTTCCGCCGTCTTTTTGCCAATGCCGGGAATGCGGGTCAGCCAGCCGCTTTCCTGTTGCGCCACCACCCGCCGCAAATCCGTCACCGAAAGCCCGGAGAGCACCGCAAGCGCAGTACGCGCGCCAATCCCGGAAATCTTGAGCAGTTGGCGAAAGGCATCCCGTTCGCCTTCCGTCAAAAAGCCGTAGAGAAATTGCCCGTCTTCCCGCGAGACGTGATGAATCAGCAGGGTGACGGTCTCATCCTGTCCCGCCAGATTGTAAAAGGTGCTCATCGGCACGTCGACTTCATAGCCAACTCCGCCAACGTCCAGCAGGAGGCGCGGCGGGTTCTTTTCGGCGAGTTTGCCTTGCAAGCGTCCAATCATGGTCAAAACCCGAATCAGGCAGCCGCCCAAAGCCCCAGCGCGGTCGCCAGTCCGCTTAAATTTGCGGCCAGAATCGTGCGTTTGATGGCATTGAGAAGGCGGGCGGGCGTATCGGCATAGGCTAACAAATCCCGCGCGGCGGAAAGGGAAAGCGGAAGCGCAATAACGCCCGCCGCCGCGTAAAGGGGCAGCCCGCCCCAGGCGACCGCGCCCAGCAAAAAGGCGTAAGCGAACAGGGCAATCCCAAGGTAGAACCAGCGCGCCGTTCGGGTTCCCAGACGCACGATGAGCGTGCGCTTGCCCGCCGCCGCGTCGCCCTTCATGTCCGGGAACTGGTTGATGTAAAGGATGTTGACCACCAACAGCGCAAAAGGCGTTCCGGCAAACCAGGGCATTGTGGAAAAATCGCCGCGCAGCACGAAGTCGGCGCCGATTGCGATGACCGTCCAGCCGGTATAGATGAAAGGCTCCCCGACGCCCCGGCAGACGAGTTGCAGAGGCGGCGCGGAATACGCCCACCCCGCAAACATCCCGGCCAGACCAATCCAGAACAGGCCATTTGCGGAAACCTCCATGAGCCAAAGCCCCGCCGGAATGACGGAAAGCAAGAGCGCATAACCGAAAATCCGCGCTTCTTTCGGACTCAACACTCCGTTTACGATGAAGCGGCTGCCGCCGGTAAAGGGGAAAATACGCTCGTCATTCTTCGCGTCGCTCCCCAACTGGTAATCGTAATAGTCGTTGATGACGTTTGCCGCCGCATGGGCTACCAGGGCGAAAAAGAGCGCGACGAAGGCTTTATCCATCTGGAAGGGAAGGCCGCTTGCGCTCGCGCAGGCAAACCCGATCAGGCAGGCAACCAGCGTAATACTCAAAAAGGCAGGGCGTGTCGCGCCGAAATAGCGCAGGATCGGATTGGGATACTTTGCAAGCGTTGGCTCTAATGTGTGCATGGCAGGGTCACCGAAAAAGAAAAGGCTTGGGTTGGTCGGAAAATCAATTCTGGCAAAACAAAAACATGCGGAATATGCCATTCTACCAGTTATTCCGCAAGAATCCGGGCGCGACTATGAGCATGACAAATCGCGCAGGCCAGCGCGTCCGCCGCGTCCGCCTTGGGCGGCTCGGCAAGGCGCAGCAGGCGCATCACCATGTGCTGCACCTGTTCCTTGGCTGCCTTGCCATAGCCTACGACCGCCTGCTTGATTTGCAGCGCCGTATATTCCGCCACGGGCAGGTTGCCGACCGCCAACGCCGCTATCGCCGCGCCTCTGGCCTGTCCCAGCAGCAGGGTGGCCTGGGGATTGACGTTGACGAACACCTTTTCGATCCCGGCTTCGTCCGGGCAGTAAGTGGCTACCACCTCCGAGACCCCGGAAAAGAGGGTGGCGATTCGCTCCGGCAGGCTTTGTCCGGCATTGGAGCGCACACAGCCGCTGGCGATATAGCGTAGCGTCTGCCCATGCTTTTCAATGACGCCGAATCCCGTCACCCGCAGACCGGGGTCAATGCCCAGTATCCGAAGGTCATCTGCCATGTCCGCGTCTTAGCCTTCCAGTTCCTC